>JBCDJM010000159.1:0-16753 GCA_038747755.1 Cyanobacteria bacterium P01_H01_bin.35 | reverse complement strand
ATTTAGGATTGCTATATGTAGCAATCCTCTAATATATTCGTGGCAAAAATCTTACTGCTTTTTAGGCAACAGGTAGGAGTTTCAACTTTTTTATCTACTTTTTGATTTGTCGCGACCTATTTAGGATTGCTATAGTATTCTATTATTAGCGATCGCTATCAAAAGATAGAAATATTTGAATGTACCTCATTTCAGAAGTAGAGTAAGAATGAGGTTTTTTAGTAAGTATTATAGAATTAAAGGAAGGAGTTATATAGTATTAAGTGCAAGGCAAAAGTCATTTATGCAATAGTCAAAAAAATCTATAGACTGAATTTGAGAATTGAAAAATATCCTAACCTTTATTTCGATTATTATATTATATCTAGCAAAACATAAGAATCTACCCCATTTATAAATTTAGAATGGGGTTTTTATCTATATTTATTTTAGATATTTATATAAATCTGGTTTATGAGAATAAGGCAGAATGTATAGCAATCCGCCCATGGGTTGTAATATTTTATCGTAGGGGTTTGGTCTCCAAATCCGATTTTTGCTTGGGTTTGGAGACCAAACCCCTAAAGTTTTTGTTTTCACCAATTATTTCTTATGGCTATAAAAGGTAGAATAATTTAGAGATGAGGTACGAAAAACTACCTTTTGCTCGGCAGGCTTGATATTATAGCCTAATACGGTTCAAATCAGACAAAAATCAATCTCTTTGTCTAAAAATTTCTTAACTGAATGGCATGAAAGGGTTGCATAATCTAGATATAAATTATAAATATTCAACTCCCTATTCCCTATTCCCTATTCCCTACTCCCTATAATATGAATTTAACTTTTTGCATTATTGTTAAAAATGAGGAAAAAAATTTGCCACGATGTTTGGCAAGTGTGAAAAATGTAGTAGATGAAATGGTTGTTTTGGATACGGGTTCAACGGACAGAACGCCAGAAATAGCTCAAGAGTTTGGTGCAAAAGTACATTATTTTGAATGGTGTAATGATTTTGCAGCAGCCAGAAATGAATCTTTGAAATATGTTACGGGTGATTGGGTTTTAGTATTAGATGCTGATGAATATCTATCACCAAAGATAGCTCTACTTATGAAAGAAGCAATAAAGAGCGATCGCCACATTTTAATTAATTTAATTAGAGAAGAAATAGGGGCGCAACAATCTCCCTATTCTTTAGTTTCTCGTCTATTTAGAAATCATCCAGAGATAAAATTTTCCCGACCTTATCATGCCATAGTTGATGATAGTATTTCTGAGATTTTAGGCAAAGAATCTCATTGGCAAATAGCTTCTTTGTCAGAAATAGCAGTTTTACATGAGGGTTATCAAAAAGGAGAAATTACTTCTAAAAATAAACTGGAAAGAGCAAAGGCAGCGATGGAAAGTTTTCTCAGCGATAATTCTAATGATCCTTATGTTTGTAGTAAGTTAGGAGCTTTATATTTAGAAGTTGGTGAAAGAGAAAAAGGGATGGAATTATTGTTTCGAGGTTTGCAAGATTTAGAGGTAGATAAAACTGTTTTGTATGAGTTGCATTACCACTTAGGAATTGCCTATCGACAAAAGCAAGAAAAAGAAATGGCAAAGCGTCATTATCAAATAGCAACAGAGTTAAATATTTTGCCTAAATTGAAATTAGGAGCATACAATAATTTAGGTAGTTTGCTCAAAGAAGAGGGAAATTTAGAGAAAGCCAAAACTAACTTTGAAATTGCTTTACAGATAGACCCTAATTTTAAAGTCGGTCACTATAACCGAGGAATGATATTAAAAGAAATGGGTTGGTTTACAGAAGCGATCGCCTCCTATAAAAAAGCAATTAAACTTGATGCTGACTATGCAGAAGCTTATCAAAACTTAGGAGTTGTATTGTTGAAGGTTGGTCAAGTACCAGAAAGTTTAGAAGTATTTGGGAAAGCTATTAGTTTGCATGAAAAATATAACCCTCTAGAAGCAAAGCGACTTAGGGAAGTATTAGAGTCGATGGGTTTTATGTTGTAAAGTTCTAGCAGTCGAAGTTGAAATTTTTAAGTCACTCTAGAAACAGGAGTTTCTTTTTGAGGTGGAGTTGTTTGAATTGTAGTAACTAGGTTTAATTCAGGAGGGTCGGGATTCAAAAATTCATCTTCATCTAACTCTGTAGTTCGGAAAAACTTACGCACAATTTCAACGTCTGGCTCAACCTCAATCCAAAGACGCGCGCCGCCTGCCTGACTGCGATTTGGTGTATGAGGCCGATAAACAATTTTGCAATTTCCTTTAATCTCTGCTTCGTGACAGCGATCGTTGCGATTTCCTTGCTTAACCGATATTGCGGGATGGGATGTACCATAGTCTCGGTTATGGTCAATTTCTTTTCGCAAAACATGAATAAAAGTATTGCCTGTACGTTGTCCTTTATTCCAACTTCCATCAGGACCTCGACGACCAGGAATTACTTCTGGCATACCTCGACTGTTTAAAGGAATTTTCCACCAACGTTTGCCTCTACGAGCGTCTTTGATGCGACCTTGGCCTAAAAGCACTCGTAATCTTCCTGTCGAAATATTCAACAAGAAAGCTGCTTCAGTTGTACTAACCGTTTCAATATTTTCAATATTTTCCATATTTTCCATGACCATAAAAAGCAAAAACGTTTATTTACACAAAATACTAAGATAAAGATAAAAAGTTATCTGATATTTTCGACAAAAGTTATAAATATAGAGACAAAAAACTATAACGCATGAGTTTTAGAAAATAGATAAACTCCGTAAAAAAGTTGCTTCAGTTCTAACAACAGTTTCAATATTTTCAATAGTTTCCATAACCATAAAAAGCAAAAACGTTAACTGTAATCTGTAGTAATGAATCAGGTTCTTTAACAATTAAAAATACATCCAGAATATCTAACTTTTCTCCTTGTTCAGCTTCTCTTAATAGGGAAGATGCAGGATTTTCTGATGATTCAGCATAGATAAACCAATTAGGAGGCAGTTCTTTAGGTCTATTTTCTCCCATCAATATACAACCAACAATTGATTCTGGCCTGTGTTCAATTAAAGTTAAAATAGGAATGATAGATGCAGTTATCCCTTCTTGAAAAAAAATGAACTCCATTATTGCTATTTATCAGATTTGATTGGGTTAATCAAAATTATATATTAATCTGGATGTCAAGTTAAATACAAATCCATAATATTATATCCGGTAGCATCGGTATTGTATAGAGAAGGTAAGGAAGAAGGAAGAAGGCTTTAGTTATCTAGGAGAGAAGGAAGAAGAAGGAGGGAAGAAGGGAAGGAAAAACCTTACATAAGGTAAATATTTCCCCAACTTTTACACAAACGATACCAGCGGACATGATATAATTCCTATTTTACTGCTCAGATGTTTGAGTCGAAAATTTCATCAATCAAAATAGAGGTAGGCGATCGCAACTTTCCCACCTCATCTAATAACTAAGACGTTTGAGTTAAATATTCCATCAATTAAAATAGAGGAAGGCGTTCATGTAGGCGTGCTAAGGACTATGGCTTGCCTACCTCATCTAAAAACTCAACTGATAACTGATAACTGATAACTGTTATAGGGGTCGCACTAATAAAGTAATTCCCTGACGACCGACAACTGCAATTTCTTGACCAGGATAAAGAGTCATACTGTTACCTCTAAAAAGCATAGCAGGCCAATATGTACTTTTATATCTAACTCTTCCAGGCTCATCAGCAGTAATTTTTTCTTCAACTACACCAACTTCAGCTTGAGAAAACATTTTGGGAGCATCACAACGAAATTTTTGCATTATTATTCTTCCTTATATAGTTTTAGTAACCTGTTTGATGCCCCTGTAATTTAAAAATATTGAAAAGTTGAAAAACTTAAATTTTGTTCTTAATTAGCACTACATTTTCCTTATGTGGTTTTCCGGAGGTTATTTAATTTGCACCTTAGATTATTTTCTTTGGATATATATACTTATGAATTATGACCGAAAAATCAATTCAAAAAATTCTTGACTAATTTCTTGACTTAGTTTTAGTTACTGAAGCATTCCAACTAAAACTAAAAACTCTACTAACTATAATTCTAGCAATAATTGGGATAAAAAAAGTGATAAATCCAAAACCAATAGAGCGATTTATAGTTTTATTAAATTGTTCTAAATCAATTTCTAAAGCTATTACAAACATCAGATATATTTTGCCAATATCTGACAGTAATTTCATGGTTTATGTCTCGTTACTGAGAATCTTTAAACCATGAAGTCTGAGGACGACCCCTCCTACCAATAATCTTACTAAACCAGGTAGTTTGAGATGCTCAAAAACTGGCGTTATAGTTAAGATGACTAGCAATAAAATGGTAAAAGCAACAATTGGAGTATTAGGCAGCAATTTAATTACCTTCTATTGAAATTTTTCCTACCTATGCTAACAAATTTATTAGTTGAAGATAAAAATTCTCATAAAAAATCCTTACCTCATAAGAAATAGTTAGAGGCAAGGATTTAAAAAAGTTTCTATGTTATGGTTACGAGAAAAATCTACTGTAGTTTTCGACGCTGTAAGGTTGAGGTCAAAAACAAACCTCCTAGACCTAGTATTCCTATTAATGTTGCTGGTTCGGGAACACTTTCATCTGTGACAGTTCCACTTCCAAGAATAGGGTTGCGTGGTTCATTTTCTAGAGTATAAAAGGTAGGATCGAAACCATCAGTAAAATCCCCATTAGAAAAGCGGAAAAAATCTCCAGAAAAATCTCCAACTGCTGTAAAAAGATGATAAATTACATGGAAATCCAGACCCAGTAATTCTCCGTTGAAGAAGTTAATGGTTGGAAAATCTGGGTAACGTTCGTCATCTTCGGCATTAATTCGAGAATCGCTAAATAAAGCGATCGACAAACCATCGTCAACTCCTAAACTTTCATATCCTACCCCAGTTAAATTTGAATTGTCAAAGCTAAACTGACCGTTGTAATAAATAATCAGGGTTAGGGTCAATATCTAGTTCGGGAGATCCTGTTAGGAAAAAGCCCGAATCTAGATTGACTGTGAAATTATATTTGACGGTGGCTGCTTTAGCAGGGTTGACTGTTACTAGCCCTATGCTTAAAGCACTGCTAGCGATCGCTGCTGCTACTATGGTTAAAGTTTTGATTGTCATTGTTATTTTGCTCAATAAAACTGATATAAAAGGTCACTCTGTGACATATTAATGTTTGCTTTCTTATTCTACTGAGACAATCAGTAGTTATATCATGTCCGCTTAATTAGTGATAAAAAAACCTTCTATTCCTCCTGACTCCTGACTCCTCCCTAATTTATTTATAACTGTTCATCCGGACATGATATTACTCATCAAGAGGAATTGAAAGGTCTTACCAGAAGATATCTCTTTGAAGTGGAGCATTATGTGTATCTTAGTTACAAAAGTTCCCAACCATAAACATCAAGTTACCAAATCTGCTATTGTTTCTGACGTTGTAACCTTGAGAGCAAAAGCCACCCTCCCAAACCGAGAATTCCTATTAATGATGCTGGTTCGGGAACCCTAGAAACTTTGGCAAATTCTCCCGTTGCTTGTAAGTTAGTTAATTGATCAACATAGGTCTCACCAACTCTCCCCGTGTCAATCAATTCTTGGGTAGTTCGAGTCGGAAAGCCCACATCTTCATGGCTACTAAAACCAAGAGGGAAACCAAACTCATCCGTCCAATCATCTAGATGGACGTGAGGTGTACTACTTTGAGGTGGTTTTGACCAGAATGTTAAACCATCACTTCTCGAACCGTCTCCAATATTGATTCCATCCGGATCAAAGTAAGTCCCAGACTGGAGTATCTCCTTTGTTTGAGTGTCAAAATTGAAGTTAACATCTGCATCTAAATGATTATCAGTATAGGTTATCAAAAGATTGCCTTGAGGATCGAAAAATGAGACATTGAGAGAATCTAAGTCATCAGTTCCGACAATTCCATCGGTGTAACTTTGGGTTTCGTCATAGCTAAACGAACCTGTAACTCCAAAGCCAGCAATTTGACCAGTCCAATCAAATTGAAAAGTAATAGCCTTAGCTACAGTGGGAATAAGGACAGTTAATGCCGTACTTAGAGTAATAACGGCTGTCTTGAGATAATGAGACATGAGTATATAGCTTGAATCTTGTTTAATTTACCTTTTTTGAGAAAGCGCTAAGAGCTGAACCTACCATAAAACCTGCCATTCCCAACACTCCTAAGAGAGTTGTAGGTTCTGGAACACCTTTGGCATACTCTACAACTCGTGGTCGTACTGGGAAAAATCCGGTGAGTTCTCTAGACAGATAGATAGTTGTTTCATCTGCATCGAGATAATCTCCATCTCCATTCAAGTCGATTAGGCGAAATACATTATCTTCATTAGGTTGTGAGCCGTTGGAAGTAATACTTAATTCTCCACTTGAACTTGTGGCAACAGAAAATGCTCCGACACCAAAATCGAAACCTGTGGGAATATTGCTAGGTTCCCATACTTTTAATGCTTCTGATGCCAAATCTATGCTACCACTGTCATTTTTATCTGTCAAACGGAAGATAGAATCACTAAATAAATCTAAGCCATACACACTGGTGCTATCTGAATCTAAGCCAAAATAGAATGTTCCGATACCGAATGGGTTAGTATTATGAATGAAAATGTTAACTTCTGTTAGAGGATCGATTACCTCATCATTATTGATATCTTCAGCTCGGTAAACTCTTGGACTTCCTCCTGCTGTATCTGATATAAAGGCTACATCATCGATAAAAGCGATTTCAAAAGCAGATGAGGCTGGGTTGAGAGCTTTCAGGTCAAGCCAGATACTTGCTTCTTCCATATCGTTAGCATCGCCGTCATTATTTAGGTCAACTGTGCGATATACAAAGTCTCCATTTGGCGTACCGACTGTATCTGCTGCGACTATATAAATAAATTGCTCCACTGTTATCTTCTCCTAGTCCATTAGGAGTTAGTAGTGGCAGTCCGCTAGCATTCTCCGTCGCTGAAAACCAAATATTTGCTTCTCCAGCATCAAGAGCGTTTCCGTTATTGTTTGAGTCAAGGAGTCGATAGACTGAATCTGTGTTGCCGTCACCGTAATAAAGAAATCCACTATTTGACTGTAGCATTGTGAAGACATTGCCAGTGGGATTAGCTAAACCAGAAGCGTTTGTATCATCGAAATAGAGTGAAACTTCATCAGTATCATTGCCATCCCCATCCCCATTTAAATCCTGGGTAAAGTAAATTCCATCTAGGGTTTGATCTGCTACAAAAATACCACCGAAAGAAGCTCCATAAACTGGATAAACTGTCGCCAAGCTACCTACAAAAGTACAAGATGCCAAAAGAATTTTTAGATTGATTTTTCCGTACGGCATTAATTTATATTGAAAAGTTAACTACAGGATGAATATGAAAAAATTTTCTAATTTTTACCAGATTTCTGTTTTAACTAGCTATCAGCTTTTTGAGCTTGCGTTTAAATCCGCAGTTTCTATAAACCGGAAGGTCTAGGAAGGATAACATTCCCCTTATCCCTCTTTTGTCACTTTCGGGGAATAAAAGTAAAATCTGAATTCCCGAATAGTTTATTTATAAGAGATAGAGCGATTTTTTTCTCACAATAAATACAACAATTTGATTTTTGTACTAGGCTCGCTTATATCCCTTGACTGATAAACCTTCTAGAGAAAGGCATTTCGGAGACTGACAGAAGAGGGTTATCAAGGTTTACTGCTGACTGCTGACTGCTTTTTTAATACCGAACCTGCTCCCAGAAAGCCAAATGCCAACAGTCCTAAAATTGAAGTAGGTTCAGGAACAGTAGTCAGTGTCAAAGTCGGAGCGAGACCTTCGGTGGCGCCAACAGTATAGAAAATTCCATAGCTATTGCGTCCATTGGTATTGACATTACCAAATAAACCACTTAAAGCTATTCCATTATTAGTTTCAGGAGACTCGATCCAAGTGTTGACTAAGGAACTAATATCCCAACTATATATACCGTTATCTCCCACAGCAGTAGTAGCGATCGCATTAGCCCCCTCCACACCGTAGTCAATATCAGCAATATTACCGTTTACATCATCGAAAGGAGCTGTCAAGTTGTAGATGCTAACATTAAGTGGGTTAGCATCAGTGGCAGGAATTAAGAAACTAGCTAAACTTGTATCCTGCTGAAGCGTGAGGATGGCTTGATAATTCTTGCCTGCTAATGAGGAAAAATCATCTGGATCGAACTTTAAGAAAGAAAAGGTATCTTGAGGACTTAAACCGATAGTTGTTGCTTTATCTACTAACAGTCGAAAATCACTGTTAGCGCTGACTGCTTCCCGGAAAGTATAATAAGCATCGTCAGCTAAAATATTTACTGTATCTGCATTAGCTCCAGACTGAAAGCTGAGAACTGTGACAGTTGCTAAACTCACACTTACAAATAGTTTTTTTGTCAACATTTTGAATTCCTTATTTTTGAGAAGATTTACCTTTGAAAACTGAACCTGCTCCTAAAAACCCGAATGTTAATAGCCCAAAAATTGATCCTGGTTCGGGAACTTGAAGCGGATCTATAAATCTAGCACTAACACAGAAAGTCGTACACCCTAAAGACTGCCGAGTATAAATATCTGTAAAACTGCCAAATTCTGGAGATCCAACCGTTAAATTAGTAGAAACAACACCATCTCCACCAGTCCATAAGATATTGCCATTACCTAATTCATAAACTCCCCTAATACCTCTATTTGCTACTCCCTCAGCACTGGTATAGAGAGCAATTTGAGTGCCGTCAGAATCATATTCATAAATTCCCGCAGGGTTGGAAAAGCCAGCAGCCAAAACATTACCATCGCCACGGGCCGCTAATTGTTGGGGAAAATCTATTCCTGTTACACCGTCAGAATCGTGAAATGTGCCTAAAAACATCCCATCTAAACTATAACGTTCGAGATTTTCATCAGAAACATTACTAATTAATAATTCCCCATTGTAAAAAAGTACATCATAAGGAGAACCTGTGGCAAAAAAGCCTAAATTATTGCCATTAGTGTCAAAAGTAACAATTCCTGCTCCCGGTGCATTGTTATTTGTTCCAGCATTGGTGACATAAACACGATCGCCAATGAAAGCCATTCCCCGAATATTATCTAGTCCACCACTAATCATACTTAATAGCTTACCGTTCAGATTGAAACGAAAGATAGAGTCAGCAAATTGATCGCTTACCCAAATTTCATTATTAACTTGAATAGCGTTAAGGGGAGTTTGAAAAATTCCTGTTCCATCAATAAAGTTGTCATCAACTAAAGCTCCATCAAAGGAATCAAACAAAAGAATGCTATCGTTTAGGGAGTCGGGAATCATTAACAAATGCGCTGCTTGAGCTAAGTTAGCGCTCCCTATTGTTCCTAAAATGGTCAAACTGCCAAAAAGTAGATGAGAAAAAGATTTTGGCATCAGTTAAGTTCCTCTTGAGCATCGAATTTTTACTTATTAAGAATCTATTGCAATTAATTAGCTAATAAGTTAGCAATCTTTTTTATAATAGTCAACCCTAAAATATTAAGAAAATATTAAAAATACTGGCTCGATCTGATCTCTATTCACATTCTCAAATCATTAAATTTCCAAATCTGCTTTATAGGAATCCTAAATAAGTCGTGACAAATCAAAAAGTAGATAAAAAACTTGAAACTCCTGCTTGTTCCCTGTTCCCTGCGCCCTAAAAATCACTAAGATTTTTGCCACGAATATGCGGAGGATTGCTATAGTAATATAGAATCCGGTTAAATACTTATCGTATCGCTCTAGGAGTCAGGAGTCAGGAGTCAGGAGTCAGGAGAAAGAAAAGATTTAGAGCATGAATTTTTAAATTCGCCCACGCTAGAAAATCTGTATTAAGATAAAGGAATTTTGCGATTACTGTATAACCGGATTTTATATAATAGGCTATTTACAAAAGCCGAAGTCTTTGTGGAATAGATAGGCCGATAGGCTAAACAGCATAAAATAACTGGATTTAGTATCAGACGATAAAAATTTTCGTATTTATTAAAATTAAATAAATTTAAGAATCATATTTAATTAAGAATTTATTTAATTAGGACTTGCTGATTAAATCTAAAAGTATTCAAAGATATAAGGTTTGAGCAATTTTAGGCACTTAAAAAGTGGGAGCTTTTAGGTTGAATTAGCTGAAAAAGTGAGCATTTTGGGATAATTATGACAGAAAAATCTAGGGAAAATTTTGCCGACTACCCCCTTTCTAATACCATCTCTCAAAAACTTTTCTATATTTACTTGAGCAGGGGAGTAGGTAGGGACGTTGCATGCAACGTCCGTACAGAGAAGCAAATATAAGAATAATTAACATTAAACTAGCTAAAATCAGCGAAAAAATGATTCTGATTGTACCGAGCGGTTAATAGCTGAAGTATCGCCCAAGTATAGCAATAATGCATGGGAATTGGTATAATTCCTATTTATCCTGACTCCTACTCTGACCAATAAGACTATTGTCAGTAAACCCTAATTAATAAAGTCTAAATACTATTCCAGAGCGATATGGTTGATACCACCTCCTGCGATCGCGAATCAACGTTTGCATTTATATGTAGGTATTCAACCAAACAGGATATAAAAATTAACAACAACTCTGTCAAACTTTATTACTGTTTTCTATTCCCCGTTCGCTTAAATCAAGAATAAGGCTCTCCAAATATAACCACTGAACAAGTAATTTCAGACAAAACTTTAGTCGTAACATCACTAACAGATAATCCTGCTGCAGTACGTCGTCGCATAGAGCGTAAAATTACTAATTGATAAGCTTTTGCTGCTTTACTAATCACAGGTGCAACATCATCATAACGAATAATTTTAATTCTCGATTTAACTTCAGTTTTACCTTGAGAAATAAGCTGAGAAAGTTGGGAATCAAACTTATTAATTTGTGCTTCAGGAGTTTGGGGATCGCACACATGAAGTATAGTTACAGAAGCTTGATTAGTATCAGCAAAAAGTTGAGCAAATCTTACAGTTCTTAATGCTTGAGGCGTAATGTTTTTAACAGGTACTAAAATCCGATGAATATTAATCGGTTCTTCTAATAAACGTACCACAGCTACCGGGCAATGAGCAGAGTAAAATACCTGGTCTATTATATTTCCAAATAAACGAGCTTTAATACCAGTATTATTGCCCCAACTCATCACAATTAAACTAGCATTTTTTTCTCGTGCTGTGCGACTAATGGTCTTAGCAAAATTATCAGAAATTCGAGTTTCTGGAGTAGTGTCAACTTTAAAAATTTTGCTAATGTCTAAAACAGAAGTTAATCTTTGAAAACTCTGCTGTAAAGCTATATTTAAGTGAGGAGAATCCATCTTTAGATAACCTTTTACTAAAGATAAAGGAATTACTAAACCAGCTTCATGCTTTGCCAACATTGCTGCCATTTCAATCAAATATTTTGTTTGTAATGGAGAAACATAGACTGGCACTAATACCACAAAATTATGGTTAAATTTTTCATCAATTTCTTCTGTAAAACTATCTGGAATTTGTTGATGAGTTTCCCACCAAATCAAAGATTGATCTGATTCAATATCTACCTCTGGCAAAGAAAGTTTACTGGCAAATTTAGCAGTAATAATCGGACCTAAAATAGAAGTTACTAACATCAAAAAAATTACACTATTAAATATAGTCTCTGGCAATATCCCTACTTGCACACCCACCAATGCAGCAGCCAAAGTCGCTGCTACCTGTGGCATCGACAGAGACCACATACTCATAGTTTCATTCCAATTATAGTGATAAATTTTCTTGGCAAAAAAAGCAGCTAAAAATTTACTCCCTAGCAAACCTAGAATAATTGATAAAGTTAACTCAAAGCTAGTTAAAAAAGTATTGATAAAAGCAGAAATATCTAGCAGTAATCCCATATTAACAAAAAAACAAGGAATAAATAAAACACTGCCTACAAAATTTATTTTATCCTTAACCAGACTTTTACCAACTACATCATTAACGGCTAAACCTGCCAAAAAAGCACCAATAATTTTATCAACATTAATCAAAGTTGCCCCTAAAGCAGCAATAAAAACAACCAACAAAATAAATAAAAATTGATTACTTTCTTGATTAGTAGTTCGCTGGAAAAATTGTTGACCTAGCCATTGAAAACCCCAGAGAATTACTAGCGAATAAATCGCCAAACTGCCTAATTGAATTGTCAGACTAATTACAGAAAAATTACCAGCATTAATCGACACACAAATTGCTAAGACTAATAAAGCTGCAATATCGGTAAAAATAGTCGCCCCAATTGTTACAGTAACTGCTTGATTTCCTACTACACCCAACTGTTGTACAATGGGATAACCCAAGAGAGTATGAGAAGCAAGTAAAGAACCTGTTAAAATTGCACTATTCCAATCTAAACCAAATATTTTGGCAACTAATGTACCAGTAATAATAGGAAATAAAAATGTCGCAATACCAAAACCAAGAGAGCGGTCTTTATGTTTTTTAAACTCTGCTAAATCTATTTCTAATCCGGCGACAAACATCAGATAAACTTTACCAATATCTGATAATAACTTCATGGTCTCTGTTTCTGGGTCAAGTAATTTTAATCCATCTCCACCTAAAACAATTCCTGCTACTAATAAACCGACTAATCCAGGAAGTCGGAGACGCTCAAATAGAGGGGGGAGAGTGAGAATTACTAATAAAAGAATAGTAAATGTAAAAATCGGATTTTGTGAAAGCAATTTTGTTATATCCTAATAAAAAAAATATCCTATTCTTTCTACTTTATAGTAATATGCCAATTTTGATGTTTTCTTAGGGCATTTTAAGGGTAATTGTAAAATAAATTATGCACAAGAATGAGGACATTTAAAAGAAGCGATCGCCTGAATTATGAATTTACTAAGAATTAGTGAGAATATGTTTATAATTTTGCTCTAGTCCCTTAAATATTTATCTTATTGCTCAAGTCCTACTACGAAACTAATAACTGATACCTAATAACTGAAAAAAGGGGGTTGACAAAAAAACTTGACATGGTAGTATAATGATAAAAGTGCGCTTCAAATATACTCAAATAAATTAGGCCAAAAAACCATATTTTCCTAACTTAACAGCAAAATTAAATTACACAGCTTGGAAAAATTTTCAAATATAACTCCCAGGGAGTAATAGAGGCATGAGAATATTCATGGTATTCATGCTGACTATAAATACTTCCAGACTTTGATAAGTAGAGCCTAGAAAAAAAAAGGAGGTATATTACAGAGTGTAAAGTCAAGAAAAGGAGTAAGAGGTATGGGGGCCAGAGTCAGAGTGTTTCTCAACCAGGAAGAAGAAAGAACCCTTTGGGAACTACGAAGCAGTACAACTGTAACTCAACGAGTTAAAGACCGGGCTGAAGCAGTCCGTGCGAGGACGGAAAAGAAGTTGGAACTCCGAGGACATAGAGTACCTAGAACACTGTTTAAGAAAAGAACCGAGAACCTACAACAGCGTGCAATTGGCGGAAAAACTACGCCAAGAACGGCA
This sequence comes from Cyanobacteria bacterium P01_H01_bin.35, assembly GCA_038747755.1. Lineage (GTDB taxonomy): Bacteria > Cyanobacteriota > Cyanobacteriia > Cyanobacteriales > Microcoleaceae > Trichodesmium. The sequence continues at coordinate 3,180 of JBCDJM010000159.1, read as the reverse complement.
AGTGAACTTAACTCCTGAGTATCTACGTCAGTTACTCAAAAAAAGGGGGTAATTTGGAAGCGTACACGAGTCAGCCATCAACAGCCACAAGACCGAAAGAAGCTCTCCGCCAAGCAGAGCGACCTAGAACTCGAACTCGCAGCAGCAGCAGGAGAGATTGACTTGTTCTACGGTCTTGAACTATGAAACAATTCTTTACATAAATCCCTTTTTTTCTCTGGCACTACTTAACACTTTTTTAATAGGGTGGTAATTCTAAAGATATTTGCCCTAATAAACCATTACGAAAATCATCCAAAATTCGTCTAGAAGTACGCTCAACATTTCCTTGATAAATTTTATCTGCTACCTCATATAAATAACTTTCGCCTGTATAATTATTAGCTTTTAACCCATAACGAGATTCTAAACAAGAAGCAGAAACTAAACCATTACTATCAGCTTCTAAAGAGGTCAAAAAATCAATCAAACTAGCAGCAATACGTTGATTATCATAAGCAGCATCCCCAATATCATCACAAATAGCCAACTTAACCGCATCCTCTTCATTTTTAATTCTACTAGGAATTACACCAGGAGCATCTAACAATTCAATCTCATCAGAAATGCGTACCCATCTTAATTGTTTAGTCACACCAGCACGTCTTGCACTCTCAACAACCTTCTTCTTCAACAGTCTATTAATCAGAGCAGATTTTCCCACATTAGGAAAACCAATTACCACAGCACGGACAGGCCGAGGTAACATCCCGCGATCGCGCCGTCTCTGATTAACAGCACGACCAGCTTCCCGCGCTGCCTTGGCCACATTCTTCACTCCATCACCCAACCGAGCATTAGTAAAATAAGGCACTTCCCCTCTAGTTTCAAACCATTCCTGCCATCTTTTCATAACTTCTACAGGAATCATATCCATCCTATTTAATACCAAAACTCGTGCTTTAGTACCCACCCACTCAGATACCTGAGGATGGTTAGTAGTTAGTGGGATACGAGCATCTCGAACTTCCAAAACCACATCAACCCGTTTCAGTTGTTCCTTAAGATTTCGTTCGGCCTTGGCAATATGGCCCGGATACCATTGAATAGTCATTTCATTTATCAGTTATTAGTTATCAGTTATCAGTTATCAGTACCTCTGACTAAAGTCAGAGGCTTGAAATATTGAACTTGATTTTTTTTCATCTCCTTGTAGAGCGGTAGCTCGCGGCGTAGCCAAGGGGAGGCTATTGACCTTATTTTTTAGTCAAATAAATTTAGGATCATATAGCGCTACGCATTAAGGCTCTTGACATTTCTAAATCCTAAAACCCTTTATTAGTCTACTATTCCCTATTCCCTATTCCCTATTCCCTAGCGCGTAGCGCTATATTTGCATTATTCAGATGTAGCATCTTAATTATGATTTAGGGAAATCTTTGATGCAAATTACCAATACGATTCATTTCCGAAACCTAAAAGGAGATATTTTTGGCGGCTTGACTGCTGCAGTGGTGGCCTTACCAATGGCACTAGCTTTCGGAATTGCTTCTGGAGCTGGTGCTGCAGCAGGGTTATGGGGAGCAATCTTAGTCGGATTTTTTGCCGCTTTATTTGGTGGCACTCCTAGTCTGATTTCTGAACCTACCGGACCAATGACTGTAATTGTCACTGCTGTAATTGCCGAATTAATGGCCGCCAATCCCGAAAGTGGTCTAGCAATGGCCTTTACCGTAGTAATGATGGCGGGTATCTTTCAAATCCTATTTGGAGTCCTGCGATTGGGGAAGTATATTACGATGCTTCCTTATAACGTCATTTCTGGTTTTATGACAGGAATTGGCGTGATTCTGATTTTTTTGCAAATTGCGCCGTTTATCGGTCAAGAAACCCCCTCTGGTGGAGTGATTGGGGTGATTAGGGCTTTCCCTAATTTGATTGCCAATATTAGTCCATGGGAAACGTTGTTAGGGTTAATGACTCTAGGAATTTTGTTTTTTTGTCCAGCCAAACTAAAAAAGTTAGTTCCTCCCCAGCTGGTAGCTTTGCTAATTGGTACGGCGATTTCTTTGATTTTCTTTGGAAACATTGAAATTCGGACGATCGCTACAATTGGAGAAATTACCCCTGGTTTGCCACAACTGCAAATGCCTACATTTACTGCTGGAAATTTACGGTTAATGTTTGTGAATGCCATGGTTTTGGGTATGGTGGGTTCTATTGATTGCCTATTAACTTGTTTAGTGTCAGATAGTTTGACTAGAACTGAACATAAATCGAATAAGGAATTAATCAGTCAAGGGGTAGCGAATTTAATTACAGGTTTATGCGGTGGAATTGCTGGATCTGGAGCCACAACGGCAACTGTAGTTAGTATCCAAGCGGGGGGGCGCACTGCTTTAGCTGGGATTAGTCGTGCTTTAGCCCTATTAATTGTTGTATTATGGGCGGCACCTTTAACTTCCGGAATTCCTCTAGCTGTATTAGCAGGAATTGTCTTAAAGGTGGGAATTGATATTATTGATTGGGGTTTCCTCAAACGGGTTCACAAAATTTCTTGGAAGGCTGCCGGAATTGTTTATAGTGTGGTGCTACTGACGGTATTTGTGGATTTAATGGTGGCAGTTGCGGTGGGAGTTTTTATCGCGAATATTTTAACCATTGAACGTCTCGAAGAAATGCAGTCTAATTCTGTAAAAGCGATTACTGATGCGGACGATAAAATCGTAATGACTGACGAAGAAAAGCAAATTTTGGAATTAGCCAATGGCCGAGTTTTGCTGTTTCATTTGAGCGGGCCAATGATTTTTGGAGTAGCCAAAGCGATTTCCAGAGAACATGGTGCTATTAGTAATTATGATGTATTGATTGTAGATTTGAGTGAAGTGCCAATTATGGGGGTAACTTCTTCTTTGGCGATTGAAAATGCCATTCAAGAGGCGATCGATGCTGGACGGAATATAATTATGGTTGGAGCAACTGGAAAAGTAAAACGTCGGTTAGAAAATCTAGGAATTGCTGGCTTAATTCCAGGGAATTACTGGATAGGCGATCGCCTGACTGCACTTAAGGAAGGTTTACAGATAGTCAAGCAAAAAGAAAACTTTAGCTATGAAGATATCCCAAAATCTCCTTTTCCCAGTTCTTAATCCTATTTTTCTCACAAAACGGATACCATATAATTAATAATTAATAATTAAT
>JBCDJM010000158.1:0-16774 GCA_038747755.1 Cyanobacteria bacterium P01_H01_bin.35 | reverse complement strand
ATTATTAGTACCTCCTATGAGTTAGAGTTTAAATAGTAAAATTATTGTAGTGCGGGCATCTTGCCCGCCATAGGTTTACCTCCAAATCAGTTATCAGTTATGAGCTTAATTTAAAGGGCGTTCATTAATTGATAATTGGAGCATTATTAGATAGGAAATTAGAGATTAAAAAAAACTCTTTCATTATTAATTATCAATTAATTTATCTTTCCATCATTTCTGGACTACCTAAAATTAAGGCTGCTTGTAAATTATCTGGACTATTACTAATTACAGCTTGAGTTTGCCGAGAAAAATTATTTCCTAAAGTTCCCCTAAGTTGCTGATGATTTATCGGTCTAGGTTTTCCTGGGTTTAACTGACCACGGGATATAGCTGTAGCAAAACTAATTCGACGAATCATACCATCAGGATTTAACCAAACTTCTCTAGTATTTTTATAGCCTTCAGGATTTCCACTAGCATAAATGTTCATTCCTAGTTCATATAACATTCTAGTAATTTGACCGTATCTAAGTTGATTATTACCTGTTGCTCTAATTGCAGAAATAATATATTGATAAGGGTTTTTAAATTTGCTAGCGTAGTATGTTTCATCCCAAAACTCACTACTATTAAATAAAGTTTCTAATACAGAACGAATGTTACCGTTAGTTTGTTGAAATGTTTTAGCTAGTTTATTAACCAAGCTGCCAGGAGGTCTATCTGCAACAAAATATTGAGCTAATTTATAACTAATAAAACGGGCAGTAGATGGATGTTTTGCTAAAATATCTAAAGCCTTTTCTCCTTCTTCTATTCCACCACCTTTAATCGGTACTCCTAGAAATATTTTGTCACTATTATCATGACGGCTTGCATCAAACTTAAATCCACTTCCGTCTCCTGTACGACGTTCTATTCCCCATCCTGTAAAAATTCTTGCTAAAGTTATTATATCTTCTTGTTTATAACCTCCATTTACTCCAACAGTATGAAGTTCCATAAGTTCACGGGCATAGTTTTCATTTAAGCCTTTAAAAGGACCACGAACACCTTTGCTTCCTGGTGCAGTATTGAGCCAATTATCTAAATAGAATAACATGGCTGGATGATGTGCTGTTGCTCCTAATAAATCCCGAAAATTACCAAGTGCATAAGGTCGAATTGCATCTCGTTCATAAGCTCCTATCCAAATACGAACTTGTGTTCTAATAACAGAAACATTAAAGTGATTAAACCAAAAATTAATCATTACTTCTTGGAGTTCTCTGTTACTAGATATTGCTCTGAGATAGTTTGCTTTTCTGGCTTCATCTAAAATTATTCTCATTCGCTTATTTCTGGCTTCTTTCTGTTTTTGAGTTAGTTGTTTTTGTTTCCTGGGAGGTAGGGGTCCATACTTATTAAAAAGTTCAACAGGGTTTAAGTTTAAGGTTTTTAATGTTGATAGTTCATTCGTTAATTGTTGAGGTTCTCTAATAGTTTCTGGTCTTAGTTGAGATTGAATATAATTATTAATTCCCATGGATTGAACTCGTTGTATATCTCCTGGTCTAGGACCAAAACTTAGACGATTTAAAACATGGATTGTTTTGGTAGTAATAGATTGACTATCAGCATAGCTAGGGCTTGGTAAACCTAATAAAATAATTAAGCCTAATAGCAAAGATATAATCCAGTACCTAGGGGCTTTTTTCATTAATTATTCCTCCTGAAATAGTCTCATATCAAATTCGGTAGCATTGGTATAAATAAAGCAGAGAAACGAGGTTTATATGAAATATCGTATTATATTATGTCCCGATAATTAGCAATAAAAAAAATTTTGTTTGTAGAATTGCTCTAGCCCTATCTATTTATTATCGGGCTGAAGCCCTACTACGAGCTTCTAATTATAACTATTCAACCGGACATGATATTATACTTAAATCTGTCTTCCATAAACCCTATTTCTGATAATGATAACTCCAATATTTTGATTTTACCACAATAAAATTTATGCCTAAAAATCAGGAATTATCTTATATTCTCTAAGTTCCTTAGCTTAGACTTATTGCAAAATTTTTAATTAAATTAATTAAAGAGATAAAATCAACAATTTTTACCAAAATAATTGGGTTTAGAGCAAGGCATTTTAAGGCGAAATGTTTTTGGAGCCTTGCTCAAATCCCCGTTACAAAAACAACTTCTGACTTCTGACTTCTGACTTCGTTAACCCCTATTCCCTATTCCCTATTCCCTGACTTCTGCAAGAAGTCTCTTGGTTTTAACTGAAATTAAGGAACTTTCCAAATATTAATCTTCCGGTCCCAACCACCACTAACTATTGTTTGCCCATTAGGACTAATTGCTACTGCACTAACATAACTATTGTGTCCGCTTAAACTTCCTTTTAATTTACCTGTACTTAGTTCCCAAAATTTGATTGTTTTATCCCAACTACCACTAATTAAAGTTTTGCCATTAGGAGTAATAATTATTGACCAAACTCCATCTATATGTTCTTTTAAACTATGGATTAATTTACCTGTCTGTAAGTTCCAAATATTAATCGTGCCATCACTACTACTACTAGCTAATATCTGACTATCAGGACTGAAAACTACGGATAAAGTTGAGAGAGAATTAGTATTAATAGTACGAACCAGTTGACCTGTTTGTAAGTTCCATAATTTAATCATATTATCTTTACTACCACTAGCTAAAAATTGCCCATCTGGACTAATGGCGATCGCATTGACTATTTCAGAATGTCCTTCTAAAGTTTGAATAGACTCCCCACTACTCAAATTCCAAATTTTAATGGTTCCATCCCAACTGCCACTTGCTAAAATTTGACCATTGGGAGCGATGGCGACTGCATCTACCACATCAGTATGTCCTGTGAGAGTCTTCACCAGAGTAATATCAGTGACATTTTTATTTTTGGGAAGTTTCCATATTTTGATAGTTTTGTCATCACTTCCACTGATAACGAATTGTTCATCGGGAGTCACTGCGACTGAGTTGACTGACTCTGGATGTGCTTTCCAAGTAGCTATAATTTCCCCATTCTGAATATCCCAAACTGAAATCATACCGTTACTACTACCCATAACAATGTAAGTATTGAGAGCAACTATAGAATTAACTATGCCACTAATTTCATCAGTAATTGCTTTTGCCAGAGTAAAGTTTACAGCAGTTTCCGTGGTATTTTCTTGTGTGGGTATGGGTGTAGGAACAGAATTTGTTGTTTCTGTTGGAGTTGGTGAGGTTTGAATAGTTTGAGGTTGTTGAGAAACTGTCGGCAATGAAACCCCTTGTCGCCAATTCCAAAAAGTATTAATTTCAATACCTCCTGAGACAATAACATCAGAATTTTCTTCCAACTTGACAATACCGTTAATAGCTACTAAGCGACCTTCTTTATTGAGTACAGGTCCCCCACTCATCCCTGCTCTGACTAAATTATTATAAAGTAAACTATAACCAGCGACAGGTTGCTGACGGCCTGTTACTACTCCTGTGGTACTAAGAAAAATTCGTTGCTGCAGGTTACTGCCAGAACGAGGCCATCCTCCGACAAATACATTTTTTCCCGGAACTAACTGAGTTGGGTCTCCTGTTTCAGCAATGGGGTAGTTTTGAGAACTGCTAAATGGTACGATCGCTAAATCTACATTTGGCACTTGTTTGATTAAGGTATAATAAACTGGGTGCATTTTTCCATCAGGTGTGCGTACTTGATAGTCTCCTACTTTATTAACAACGTGCCAGTTTGTGAGTACATAATATGTATCTCCTTTTTTTTCCACAATTACTCCTGAACCACCTCTGTTTTGTCCGTCAATTCTAACTGTAATTTCTGCAGCTATTTTGTTAATTTCTGATTCTGTTGAGCCAAGAGCAATTTTTGGTGTTATTAGTGAAATAGTGGTAATAATACTAACAATTATATTTCTTATATTAGTTTGATTTATGCCTAGCAAATTACTAATAATAATTATGACAATGATTCTCTTAAAATTCATTTTTTTCTATTGTTTTAGTAATAATTTTTAAATTTAGATGTTTAATTACAGATTTGCTGAGTATAAATAACAGCAAAAACTCTATACATAATTGGTATAGATGTTAATTTTATTAAACTGATAAAAATATTCCTATAAGTCCCATATTTATAGTGATTGGTACTACAAAAGCAATAATGATAAATCAAACAAATCAAATAATTTTAGATCCTTTACTATTTAGAGAAAGAATGTTATGTCCGAGACCCAAAAATATCATTATTTTAGATAACTCCGCATACTTCACTCCCCAAAACTACTGATATAAGGATGTTTGCAATACTTCCTTTTATAGTGTTGATCAAAGATAGATTATAATAGCAACCATAAACTCAGCTAATTTTATTCAGTTGCTTTTATATGCAAGATTTAACACACGCAAACTATCAAACTATAACAGTTATACCAGAAGCCAGCAAGAAATTACATTTGCTAATTGTCGAAGATGTGATGGAAGATGTAGAGCTTATCCTACGCATTTTAAAATCTGATGGTATAAAGTTTACTTATGATATTGCGGAGAGTGATCTAGATTACCGACAATTGCTCAAAGATAATGTATATGATGCAATATTATCAGATTATCATTTAGTTGATTTTGACATCTTTGAGGTACTGGAATTACTAAAAAAATCAGGACAAGAAATTCCTTTAATTTTAATTACAAGGGAGTTAGAAGAAAAGGAAGCTTTGTCAATTTTAAGGGCTGGAGTTAATAATTATCTTTTAAAAGATAGATTATTTACTTTACCAATTATTTTAGAGCGGACGATCGCTGAATATAGATTAAAAAAAGAACAGCAACTAGCGATTAAAAAATTAGAACAACAAGCTCAACAAGAAGTAATTATTAATCGCATTGTCCAGGGAATGCGAAATACTTTGTTACTTAATGAAGTCCTGCAAAAAACTATTGAGCAGTTACATGAGGTGTTACAAGTTAGCCGTTGTTTAATTGTCAGACCAGACTGTCAAGATAATATTAAGCTTTGCCATCTCAGTAAAGCAACAGTTAAATCTAATAATCAGGTATGTTTATGCTACAAAATTTATCAGTATTATACTGAATCACTAGCTAGAGGAGAACAAGTAAAAATTAGTAAATTAGATAGAACTATAGTCCCAGGAGTGAAAAATCTTATTGACGAGTGTAAAGCAATATCGATTTTAATTACACCGTTGTTATATCAAGATAGTTATCTAGGTGGGATTATTCTACAGCAATGCGATCGGGAAAGACTATGGACTGATGATGAACTTTCTTTACTGAAATCAGTTGCCGATCATTGTGCTATTGCTATCCACCAAGCAGAATTATACGAACAAGCACAAACAGAAATCGCAGAACGCAAGCGAGTAGAAGAAGAGCTACGCAAAAGTCAGGAATACTATGCACTTGCTATTGAAGCAGGTCATGTAGGAATCTGGGAATGGAATTTACACATTAACGAAATTTACCTTGACCCAAGATTAAAGGCAATGCTTGGCTTTGAAGATTGGGAAATTACAAACCACATAGATAATTGGAATCAGTTAGTTCATCCAGAAGACCGAGAACAGATGATGATAGCAAAAAAATCTCACTTGGCAGGGTTAACACCGAAATATGAAATGGAACATAGGATACAACATAAAGATGGCAGCTACCGATGGTTTTTCTGTCGTGGAGTTGCCATTCGAGATAGTCAGGGAAAAGCATTTAAGATCATGGGAACAAAGACGGATATTACAAAATGTAAGCAAGCAGAAGAAACTGCTATTGATAGTCAACAACAGCTTATAGCTATGATTGCGATTATGCATAATATTACTGAGCGCAAACAAGCAGAACAAGCGCTTATAGAGAATGAACGCAGATTTCGCGCTCTGATTGAAAATAGTACCGATTTGATATTGATTATTGACGCTGATGGAATCTCTAGTTATGTCAGTCCATCAGCAAGGAACATTTTGGGATATATACCAGAAGAAACTGTCGGTCAGAATATCTTCGATTTGATTCACGTCGATGATTTGTTCGGAATGACTTACACTCTCAACAAAGCAATTGAAAACCCAGCTATCAGTCAAGCACCTATTGAGTACCGAATTAAGGATAGTAATGATCATTGGTGCTGCTTTGAAGGTGTTATAACTAACCTTTTAGACGATCCAGCAGTGGAAGGTATCATTGTCAACAGTCACGATATTACTGAGCGTAAGCGAGCTGAAGAACAATGGAAACATGACGCACTGCACGATCTACTGACTCATCTCCCTAACCGTACTTTGTTTATGGATCGTTTGGAGCAAACAATTAAATATGCTGAACGCCGGAAAAACTTGTTGTTTGCAGTCCTATTTATAGATATTGACCGATTTAGAGCTGTTAATGATAGTCTTGGTCATCGGGTTGGAGACGAACTTATAATTACTGTTGCCAAACAACTAAAAACATTGTTGCGTAATGGAGATACGGTTGCTCGTCTTGGTGCAGATGAATTTGTAATTTTGCTAGAAGATATTTCAGCGGTTAGCGATGCTATCTGTATTGCTAATCGTATCCACCAACAACTAACTTTACCAATGATTTTAGATGGAAATGAGGTATTTATTACTGCTAGTATTGGTATTGCTCTGAATTCCACAAGTGTTAGATCCAGTTCCACGAGTATTAGAGCTGCAGAATATATTTTGCGAGATGCAGAAATAGCTATGGACTCTGCAAAAAATTTAGGTAGAGGGTATAATCAAATTTTTTGTAATTCTATGCACACTCAGATTCTCAAACGTTTAAAGTTGGAGAATAATTTACAACGGGCTCTCAAAAATCTTAAGAATCACTCACTCACTGATAAATCTGAGTTTATGCTTCACTATCAACCAATTGTTTCTCTCGCAACAAATGAAATTATTGGTTTTGAAGCACTGGTACGTTGGCAGCATCCAGAACTTGGTTTAATTTCTCCGGCTGAATTTATTCCTCTTGCGGAGGAAACAGGGTTAATTATACCTCTTGGTTTATGGGTGTTAAGAAAAGCTTGTTTTCAGTTACGTCAATGGCAAGATCAATGGCCGAATAATTCTCCTTTGAAAATGAGTGTTAACCTTTCTGTGAAGCAGTTTGCTCAAGTAGATTTAATTGAACAAATAGACGAAATTCTTTCAGAAACTCAGCTTGATGGTAGTAATTTAAAACTGGAAATTACCGAAAGTGCTTTGATTGAAAATCATAAGTCTGTCACGGAAAAAATGTCTCAGTTAAGAGCTAGGAATATTGAGTTATGTATTGATGATTTTGGCACAGGATATTCTTCTTTAAGTTATCTACATCGTTTTCCCATGAATACTTTAAAAATTGACCGTTCTTTTGTGAATAGAATAGGTATTGTTAATATGGTAAGTGAAGGGTCAATTGAGCCAACAGAAATTATCCGTTCAATTATTACTTTGTCTCACAATTTAGGTATAGATGTTGTTGCTGAGGGGGTAGAAACTTCAGAGCAAGTAGTTGAGCTTCAAGCTTTAAGGTGTGAATATGCTCAGGGTTATTTATTTTCTAAACCTCTAGATATGGCAGCAGCAACAGGTTTAGTTGCTAGGATAAATAATAATTCTAATTAGGGAGGAGTCAGGAGACAGGAGACAGGAGACAGGAGACAGGAGAAATGGGGAATTTAGAGGAGACAGGAGCAAGAATTATCCCTTAATTTTTATGCCTCGCATCAAGCAAAAATCCTCACTTTATGCAGCTCTTTAGAATGAAAACCTTGTACTTTTTCCAGACCTAAAAAAGCACTTACCTTTATTTGTCAATGGTTTTATATTTAATCAGAAAGCCCTAATATATATAGTGAAAAATAATAGTATATTCCCCCTATTCCCTATTCCCTACTCCCTATTCCCTGTCTTCAAATTCATTTTTTTTAGTGGAATAGTATTTATTTATGGTTGCAATATATCTCCTGAAAGTAAAGCCGAAAAAACATCGGAAATTTTGCCTGTAGAGTCAATCCAATTACCTCTACCAAATCCTTATTTTACAGAGGCAAAATTAATTGCGGTTGGAGATATTATGATGCACGGGATGCAAATAAAATCTGGTTATAATTCTAAAACTAAGAGTTATTCTTATAAAAGTTTTTTCACGGAAGTAAAGGATATTTTGTCTGCTGGCGATTGGGTGATTGGTAATCTAGAAACAACTTTATCTGGTCCTAAATCTAGATATACAGGATATCCTTTATTTAATGCTCCAGCAACTTTAGCTGATGCTATTAAATGGGCGGGTTTTAATATTTTAACTACTGCAAATAATCATTCTTTGGATAGACGAGAAAAAGGTGTATTGAAAACTTTAGAAAATCTGCGCGATCGCGACATTTATCCAGTAGGTACGTCAGCTTCTTTAGAGGAATCTCAAGAAATTTTAATGGTGGAAAAGAATGAAATTTTGATGGCTTTTTTGGCTTATACTTACGGCACTAATGGTATTCCTATTCCTAAAGGGAAAGATTATCTAGTAAATTTAATTGATGAACAAAAAATTCTTCAAGATATTAGTAAAGCAAGACAACAAGGGGCAGATATTGTGACAGTTTCTCTACATTTTGGTGCAGAATATCAACGTCTACCTAATACTCAACAAAAACAGTTAGTGAAAAATTTGGTTAATGGGGGAGCAGATATTATTTTGGGTAGTCATCCTCATGTAGTTCAACCTTATAAAATATTTAGAATTGCTGAAGAAAATGGGGAAATTCGTCAGGCTGTTGTGATTTATTCTATGGGAAATTTTATTTCTAATCAAACGAGAAAATATACTGATTTAGGAGTAATTTTCCAAGTTAATATTCAGAAAATTTTTCCAGAAGAAACGATTAAAATTTCTGCTGTGGAAGCTTTACCGACATGGGTACATCGTTATCGGAAAAATGGGAAATTAAATTTTCGGGTTTTGTCTTTAGAGGAGGTTGTTAGTGATAAAAACGATCCTTTACTTAAATCTAAGGATTATTTGTTATTGGAAAAATATTTAACTCAAATGAAAAGTCATATAGTAGGGAATAGGGAATAGGGAATTGATGTATAAGAATTGATTTTACTTTTGATTTTTGGAGATGTCTAATATTTCGGTGCGTTACGCTTTCCTACTAGACTGACACACATTAAATAGTGCAGTAGCAATCTCTAGTCTATATAATTAAATAGTAGTTTAATTAACCACCCTAATTCGATCTTTCTCAGAGAATCCAGTTTTTACACCTCCAGCTAAATTTAATCTATAGCTTTTGTCTTTTAATTATATATTAATTAGAACTTTGTTTTGGTATATTTTTTCAAAATTATCTCTAACTATCTCCCCATCTCCCCATCTCCTGATTTAGTATTACTCCCATCTTCAGCTTTTAACTCTATTACTGTTGTAGGTATAACTTTAGGAATAGTTATGTCAGAGGATGTTAAAGTAGCTTGATTTGATGGTTTAACATAATTATTTTTAACCTGTTCAAGCCAATCAATAATTAAAATTTCTATTTCATCAAAAGTTTGTTTTTCTTGCAATTCTGATATTAATTTACTACTAAAGTGTTGTACTAGCTCTTGCCTAAGTTTGATACTTACCGGATCTGGTGGTGTTTGATAAGCTTTTTGGGGAGCAGTAGAAATTGTACTTGAGATTTGTACGACTAAATTATTAGCAATTTGATCTGGTAAGCGACGTAAAAAAGGTATTTTTTGTAAACGCTTATATATAGATAATTGCTGCATAGATTTTTCAACTTGATAATGCAAAAAATCTTCAATATCTGAATTAATCTCTGGGAGAACTTTACAAGCAGTTAATTCCAGTATACGGTTAATAATTTCCTGGATTTTTCCAGAATCATTTGTCTCTACATAAACTTTATCTGACTTACTTTTTGGCTCAAAAATAGCTTTTTTTAGAGAACCTTTGGTAATCTTATTCTGAAGCAGATCGATACCTCCACCAAGTACAACTTCAATTATTTCCTTACCAAACATACGAATTAATTTGAACCGCATAGAATTATTTAACTGAGTCATATTTGGTAATTTAACTTTATGTAAACGAATAAAAACAGTAATCATCCGCAGTTCTGGTATCCAAAGTTGTAGTAAAAAAATATCATACCAACGCTGTTTTATGGCATCTAAAAAACTTATATTAGGACGACGACTTATTACTAGAATCCGTACAATAAACTCCATCCAAAATATAGCCATCCAAGGCAAATCTACCAGCCAAAATCTATCGACAAATTTTCCATTTGTATCTAAATTACGGAAGTAAAAGGACTGCATTAAAAACCGAATATTTCCATTAAAAAAATCTAATTCTTGTTCCCATTGATATGTTTCTAGATGTTGGCGACTCCAAAATATATTAAATGCTCGTTTTGATGATTTATCTGCCCACAAAATATCTGGTGCTAAATATTGGAGTAGGTTTAATGATTCTAAAAATTGGAGGGAGGGAGTTAAACTGACATTACTATCTAGAATCTGGTTGTAAATATGTTCCTTCATCCGATATTGAATTTTAGTTAAAATTATAGTTTGATTAACTATCTGGAAATAATAATCTCTATCAATTAATTCGGTACTACTATCGCGTAATTTTTTGAGTAAAGGTTCTATTTCTGATGCTTCTAGACCTTTTTTTTCCAGAAGTATCCTTAGTTGATTAACTGTAATTAGATAATCTTGTGAATCTCGGAATGGCTCGATTCCCTTAATTAAATCATACCATATTTGAGGTTCATACAATAACATTAAAGGACGAATTTGTTCATTGAAAAAATCTAATTTATTTTGCCACCCTTGTGCTTCTAAATAATCTTTTTGCCAGAATACTTGTATTGCTTGTGAAAAATTTTCTCTGCCGAGATGAGTAGTAAATCTTTGCTTAATTTTCGCTAAAGCACCATATTCATCTATGACTCGAAATGGAGGGCGATTAATAAATATTTGGATACTACTAAGGCGTAAATCTTCTAATAAATTTTCTATATTTGATGACTGTAAACCATTTTTATCTAATTCTTCTTCTAGCTCATCTACTTTTTGCAGATATTTTTCTTGGGGAGTCTCAGCCAGTTTTTGTAAATATAAATCTGCCTTCAGATACAGATCGCGAAATTTTATATAGGTAACATCGAATATTACTACAATTAGGTTGACAAGAATTATTAATGCCATAATTCGTTCACATAAGAATAATAAACGTGAACGGTGAGATTTAGGAGATTTTTGGGATAACATAGTTATGTAGTTTTGACTGCAAAATTTCCCACTGCGGAACCCCTAATTGAGATGATAAAATATTCAGAAGGCAGATAGGGGAGATATATAGCACAATCTCTGCTAGTTAGTATTATCTAATCTGCTTTTTATTCCCTCTTTTTGTGAGCAATCTGTAGGAAAGCAATATAGATGGAAAAAGTGCCTAGAACTAGGTTTATAAATTAGGAATAAAAAAATAATTAAGAGGTTTTCTCCCATACCTAGTTCTAGCACTTAGTTAATTTTTAACTAGACCATTTGTAATGACTTAGCAGTAAATTCTAATCCCATCCAACTACCTCCATTATGACTAGAATAATTTGCTTTTTCAACTATATCTAGAACTAAACCAGCTTCCATTAATGGGAATGGTTCAGTATTTTCAGTCTTAATACAATCTAGCAAATTATCAATCACTCCATTAAACCAATTTGCATGACCAGGATCGTCAAAATATGTAGGTACAAAAATATGCTGAACTGGTTGATCTTTAACACTCAAAAATATATCATTATTCTCGATGCTAATTTCTCCTTCTGTGCCCTGAATTCTGTAATAAGCTTTTGGTATTGAACCTAAAGAGCTTAAACTAATGTTAATTAATTTGCCCTCCCAATCTAAACAAAAAACAGCTAAATCTTCTAGTTGACTTTCTGCTTGATTAAGATTTCTAGTATGAGCAGATATACTTTGGGGAGAACCACCAAATAGAGTTTGAGCAACAGAAATTGCATCTAAACCATGGTCAATCATAATACCTCCACCAGAGAGTTCTTTATTTTTTCGCCAGTCTGGTTGCCACTGAGGTACGCCACTTTGAAAACCTGCACCAAATATGTTAAAAGATGCAAATAAAGGTTCCCCTATTTCACCCGAATTAATTAAGTAAGCAGCATGAACTATTGCTGGAGCAAATTTATAATTATGACATGGATATAAAATACGTTTTCGTTGATTTGCTATTTCTACTAATTCATAATATTCAGCTTTATTTAAAACTAATGGTTTCTCACATAAGACGTGCTTATCTGCTGCTAATGCTCGTTTAACATTTTCCGTATGAAAAGCATTAGGCAAGCAAATATCAATTATATCTATTTCATCAGAGTATTCCTCTAGTAAGTCATCAAATGTCTCATAAACTCGGATGTTTTGATATTGTCTGAGTGCTGCTGCACGTCTCGCTGTTACAGGATCTACTACTGCTGTGAGATGAATATCAGAACGCTCTCTATAGGCTGGAATATGACCTTTTTCGGCACTGAATCCAAAACCAACAATGGCTACTTTCACAATCTAAAATCCTCTTACTATATAAGTTTTTAACATTTTTGTAACAAAAGTTATAACTTTTGTCAAGTCTTTTTTTTTAAGTCCACTCTTAAGTATTTTTATGATTTTATTTATACATAATTTTTGCCCAATTTAACTTAATAATTGAGTAATTATAGCTTAAGTAAGTGAAATTTTCCCTTAATTGGAAAATCAAAACTAAGAAATAGATATTAGTCTTGAAGATTTCCCAGATATATTAAACTGAAATTTAATTAAAGCAAGAATTAAGTATAACTGATTCAATGATTAGTTTATCTTATGCTTATTGAAATTTGATTACCATAAATATAGAAGGTTTAAGTTATTAACTAACTTTTAACAAAAAAACTAAGAGATTATTTGTTAAGTCAATCTAAAAGAGGTATAGGGAACAGAGTAAAATAAGAATGCCAAGCTATTTACCACTATAAAATAGAACGAAATGTGTGCATAAATATACTTTATCTTCTCTCTCGTATTTGGTCTCCAAATCTCTACCTTTCCTATCAGTATCGGGATTTTAATATCTGGGGGTATTGAAGCTTTAATATTTACTGTATAAACAATTTATAACTAAGAGTTTAGATAATATTTGTACAAAATTATTAAATACCTTTCCCAGACTATTCCTAATTTTTTCCCAAGCTAATGTTAAAATGATATAGTTTTTAGATTTGATTAGAAAATTAAAAAAATCAAGCCAGATGAAAATTACAATTTCCAGTAATCACGGTGAGACTTTTACTGCTTACTTAAAAATACCAGCTTCTACACCTGCTCCAGGATTAATTATTATCCAAGAAATTTTCGGAGTTAATGAAGTAATGCGTAATATAGCTGATAGATATGCTGAAGCAGGTTATGTGGCAATTGTGCCTGACTTATTTTGGCGTCAAGAATCAGAAATTGAACTGACCGATAAATCTGAGGAAGACTGGCAAAAAGCATTTGAACTTTATCAAGGTTTTGATGAAAATAAAGGAGTTGATGATTTAATTTCTACGATGGAAACTATCAAAAATTCACCAGAATGTTCTGGGAAAATTGGTAGTGTAGGTTTTTGTTTAGGAGGTAAATTGGCTTATTTAATGGCGACTCGTTCTCCAGTAGAATGTAATGTTAGTTATTACGGAGTTGGGATTGAAAAAAATCTGAATGAAGCAGCCAATATTCAACATCCATTAATGCTTCATATTGCTGAAAAAGATGAATATGTTTCTCCAGAAATTCAATCTCAGCTAAAAGGTGAATTGCAAAATTATCCACTGGTAGAAATACATTCTTATCCAAATGTTAATCATGGTTTTGCTCGAATAGATGGAAAAGATTATGATTTAGAAGCGACTAATTTTGCTAATAGTCGCACTATGGAATTTTTCCAGAAATACCTGGGTTAGGTTTCTTGTAAGGAAGAAGGAAGAAGGAAGACAATAGTTGGAGTAAATATTGAAAAAAAAATGACTAAGGTTGGCTAGTGACCAATTTTATTCTTATGTTACTTCTTAGATACTAATTCCTTCTCCCAAAATAATAAGTTAATAACTCATAGCTGTTAACCTAGTTCCTCCGCAGGAGGCTAGCTAAATGTTTACCAATGGATAATTTATAATTAATCGAATCTAGGTTTAAAGCCTCTCCTAATAATGAAAAAAACCGAAGTTAAGGTAGATAATAAATTGCATAAAGAATATAAGCAAGCCAACTAATTAATTAATCTGAAATGAACAATATACAAAAACCGTTTAGAATCATAATTTCCAGGACTTCCCAAATATACTTGCAAAATTTTTTGCTTAAATTCCATTACTGGCACTCAAGAAGTATATATAAGTTTATAAAATATCAGTAGTGTTATATATAGATTATAGTCCATGAAAATTTTATCATTAACTTCTATTGTTACTGCCACGGTAATTGGATTTTTAAATCTCTCTATCGGTAATCTTTCTGCTAAAGCTCAAACTCCTAATTTTTTCTGTGGAAAAATTGGCGCTACTCCAGCCACAATAGCTAATAAACAAGGCAATAATATTCCGATTATTCTCTGGGGTGCTAATAATTATTTTGCTCAATCAGGAGAAGATGCTCTTACTAGATGTACTAGAGTATCTGGAATTTTATCTACTCAAAAACGAAGTCGATATAGGAATATTACAGTAGGTGTATCTAAAAACGGACAACCAATGATTTGTGCTGCTATAGGTGGTTCTTGCCGATTATTATATCAAGTTCCTCGTGGTCAAAATCCTCAACAAGCTCAACAAGAATTACTGAGAAGAGTTGTTAATCCTCAACCAAATTTACCACCTATTAATATTAATTGAAGTAAGAAGTAAGAAGGAAGAAGTAAGAAGGAAGAGGGAAAAAAAACTGTAGGGGTTGGCTCTCCAAATCCCCATATTTTTATACCAATTCCCAAAAGTATTGCTATACTTGTGTAACACTTCAGTTATTAAGCAATTAAGACTAGCCTAATAACATTTTTGCTAATTATTTGGGATGTAATATCAATTATTATTTTGTTTACTTCTCCCCTACTCCCCTACTCCCCTACTCCCTATTCCCTAATATTCTGACAAAATTCTCCTACTCTTATAAAATAGTTTGGTCTTTCTTCTAAAAATTTACAACCTTTACTTAAAAGATCCTCTAAATTTTCCACAGACCTTAACCAAATTTGACCATTACTATCAGCTACAGCAATTTTTTTTCCATCTAAACTAAAGTCTATATCAATCACATTTTCTGAAAATTTAAATTGGCTTATCTGTCGCCCTGATAAATTCCAAAGTCGGACAATACTATCAATTCCAACAGTAGCTATTAATTCTCCGTCAGGACTAAAATTAACTAGCTTAGTATCTAGATGTAAACTTTGAAAATTATTTATTAATCTACCTGTATAAATCTGCCATAGTTCCACTACTCCATTTGATGTTGCTGTTAGTAACGTCTGAGGTTTATTGATGCTAAAGTTCATACTAATAGCTTCTACATCTAGGGATTTGAATTTATTTTCAGATATATCCCACAACCTAATAGTAGATTTGCCATCTAATGTTGCTAGAAAATTTCCATTAGGACTAAAACGAACACTTCTAATTAAACCATTATTATCTAAAGTTTCATTAGAGGATATAGTTATGGGCGATGATGATAGGTTCCAAATTTGCACGGGAATATCTATGCCGGCAGTTGCTAAATATTTACCATCACTACTAAAGCTAATACTATTTACTTCGGTTTGAGATATTTCTAATACATATAATTTTTTCCCTAAACTTTTCTCTAATAGACTCCATATTTTTACCGTACCGTTACTACCGGCAGTTGCTAAATATTTACTATCAGGATAAAAAATTAGACTATTAACTGATTTTTGTTCTGTTTGCCATTCTGTAATTTTTTTGCCTGACAAATTCCAAATAATTACTTTTCCATCTATTCCTGCTGAAGCTAAAAATTTTCGATTCGGACTAAATTTTACACTGGTAACTGCACCTTGATGACCAGGCAAAATAATTTTTCTTTTCTGAAGTAAACTGTCTTTAAATTGTTCTTGTTCGTCAAGTTTATCAAGTATCATTTGTAAAGCTAATATTGGTCGAGTCGCAGGATATTCTGCTAGAGGAGTATTGTTATTTACTAAAGATTTTAATTTTTTTCCGGCAGATATAGCTTTGGGTAAAGCTTCTAATAATGCCTGATTTGTTGCCGATTTTTCGATAGCTAATAATAAAGCGTCAGTGCCAGTTTGTTCAATTTCACGACTAGATTGTGCTAGTTTAAATCTTTGATGAGCTAACAGAGAAAAGCCTATTGAGAAAATTAAAGATATGCCGAAAATAGTCGAACCTATTTGAATCCAACGTTTAGCTTTTTGTTGTGCTTTGACAACTTCCGCTTGAGCTTTTTTAGTTTCGATTTTTGTTAGTTCCAAAGTTTCTGTCTGAGCATCTAATACTAATTTTTGACTAGTAGTTAAAAATTGGAAATCTTGATTCCTTAAACTTTTTCCGGCTGCCCAAACTAAAGCCGAGCGTAAATTTTCACCTTCCAATAAATAGGATTTATTTTCACAATTAGAATTGAGCCATGCTTTGATTGCTTCCGAATAGGGAGGCAACTTTTCCAATTCT
>JBCDJM010000157.1:0-16857 GCA_038747755.1 Cyanobacteria bacterium P01_H01_bin.35 | reverse complement strand
TGAGAGAAAATTTCTTTAACTACAACGTCTTAGTTCTCTGACTTAAATTCATAGATCGAAATTTCAGATTCAGCTCTGAGATATTGAGAGAAAATTTCTTTAACTACAACGTCTTAGTTATCTGACTGAAATTCATAGATCGAAATTTCAGATTCAGCTCTGAGATATTGAGAGAAAATTAGTCCAATAGACTGCCCAGAAGTTCCAGAAGCAGTCTCAAAATAATCATACATATAATTTGTAAACTCTTGATACTATTTTTAAAGTATTTTTTGCTACAGTCCTGTTAATTATTGGTTGCCAAAAATATCATTGCTTATCTTATGTTAATACCAGAAAAAATTCAACTAAACCCTCAAGCTCACCTCAAATGTGCCGTGTGTGGAAAGGAATATCCCTTAAAACTACGTTATCGTTGCCAGGCTTGTGATGGAGGTGTCTTGAATGTTGTCTACAGCAGCACTCAAACATTAAAATCTGGTTCTGGACTTTCGCGCTTTGAAGACTTTGTTCCAATTCAACCCCTCCCAGAATTTGACTGTCCAGAAACTCCTCTGATTCGATTCGACAATCCTCAATATGTTGACCATGATGGGATTTACTGTAAAGTTGAAGGGGCTTTAGCCACAGGAAATACTAAATACCGCCAGAGTTGTATGGCAACGCCAGGGTTGTTATGGGGGGGAGTCAAAGAATTTGTCGTCTCTTCTACAGGCAACTCCTCTTCAAGTTTCATGTACTGGGCTAAGGAGCTTGAAGGCCAAATTCGCGTTCATGTATTTGTTCCATCAACCCATCGGCATCGCTTAAAGTTTGATAATCCCTATGCCACCATACATGAAACAAATGTAGATTTTGTGGAAACTGGCAAATTAGCTAAAGAATATGCTCAAAAGAATAATCTTTTCTGGGAAGGTGGATTTTTCAACTTCTTTCGTCGCGAAGGTTTGAAAACTGGCTATATGGAAGGAGCAACCCAATTAGATTTCCAAGTTGATGTGGTCTTTCAACCTATCAGTAGTGGGATGGGTTTTTATGGCGGATATTTTGGATTTAAGCAGCTTTTGGCTAATGGGTATATTGAGAAAATGCCTCGTTTTGTTGCTGTCCAGCAAGATACTTGCCCTCCTGTTTATACAGCATTTCATAGCGATCAAGAACAAATCGCGGATGAAGATATTGTCCGGAATCCTACAGGGAAGGCTGAGGCAATTCTTCGAGGTAATCCTACCGCTAGCTACCCTTATTTGCGGGATTTAATTCTAGAGACTCAGGGAACTGTTGTTGCTCCAACTCAAGCAGAACTTTTGGAGAGTTACGAGATTTTACAAGAGACTGGTATTTCCGCTTGTCATACTGCGGCGTTGTCTTTAGCTGCCTGTAAAAAGTTAATTGTTGAGGGATGGATTTCCTCATCAGAAAAATGCTTGCTGATGTTAACTGGAGGACGAAGTTAGGAATGAGAATTAAATAAGTTCTAGAAAATTCTGGAATTATTTTAATAACTCCCATTATCAAAATAATTGGGTCTAAAACCTCGCCAAGATCGGCAAAGTATTTTTGGAGCGGTGCTCAAATCCCCGTTACAAAAATAACTTCTGACTTCTAACTTCGTTAATAGGGGTAAGCATTCAGCTTTTCCCCAAAAATCCGTAAATCTCCCAACTATTTTTCATCCCGACTCAAGAGAGAAACTATATTTATCCTCAAAATTTTCATCTCCCTAAAACTCGGCAAAATTCCACAGTATTTTTCTGAAAATCATAGCCACGAAACCTTTTCAAATTCCATCATGCTACCTCGGAAAATTCCTCATATAAATTTCTAACTTTTCTCCAGCTAAAGATTCTAAATTTTCGAGATAAAAAAACAGTTCCTTCAGATGAGCGAGCGCCACTTCCAAATAATTTTTAACCAACCATTTACAATTTTCATCTACCCAAAAATTTGTCAATCTCCCAAATATTTTTCATCACAAAGAATTCAACCAATCCTCAGCATCAAAATTTTTATTTCCCTAAAACTCGGCAAAATTCCACAGTATTTTTCAGAAAATTATACCCACGAAACCTTTGAAAATTTCATCATCCTAGCTCGGAAAATTCCTCATATAAATTGATAACTTCTCTCCAGCTAAAGATTCTAAATTTTCATCCTAAAGATTCTAAATTTTCGAGATAACAATACAGTTCCTTGAGAAGAGCGAGCGCTACTTCCGCATAATTTTTTACCAACCATTTACAATTTTCATCTACCCAAAAATCCGTCAATCTCCCAAATATTTTTCATCACAAAGAATTCAACCAATCCTCAGCCTCAAAATTTTTATCTCCCTAAAACTCGGCAAAATTCCACAGTATTTTTCTGAAAATCATACCCCCTAAATATTTTCAAATTCCATAATTATAGCTCGGAAAATTCCTAATATAAATTTCTAACTTTTCTCCAGATAAAAACTCTAAATTTTCGATCTAAAAAAACAGTTCCTTGAGATGAACGATCGCTACTTCCGAATAATTTTTTACCAACCATTCAGAATTTTTATCTACCCAAAAATCCGTCAATCTCCCAAATATTTTTCATCACAAAGAACCAAACCAATCCTCAGACTCCAAATTTTCATCTCCCTAAAACTCGGCAAAATTCCACAATATTTTTAATCAAAAAATGCCCCCTAAATATTTTCAAATTCCAAATTTTCATCTCCCTAAAACTCGGCAAAATTCCACAATATTTTTAATCAAAAAATACACCCTAAATATTTTCAAATTCCAAATTTTCATCTCCCTAAAACTCGGCAAAATTCCACAATATTTTTAATCAAAAAATACACCCTAAATATTTTCAAATTCCATCATGCTAGCTCGGAAAATTCCTAATATAAATTTCTAACTTCTCTCCAGCTAAAGATTATAAATTTTCGCTCTAAAAAAACAGTTCCTTGAGATGAGCGATCGCTATACACAAAAAACCAAAAATGAAGAAATGAAGAAAATCCTGACTAAATCCAAAAAATGCTAAATCGCAACTTAAGATGAACTACTATGACACTCAAATTTAGGACTTAAAACCTCAAACAAATCTAACATGGTACAACTAACACCAAATCCCTCATTTAGTTTAACAATTCGCCTCGAAACTCCTAACCGTGCCGGAATGTTGGCCAAAGTCACCCAAGCCATCGCATCAGAAGGAGGCAATATCGGCCATATTGACTTACTCGAGCAAAGTCGTCAAATTACACTTAGAGAAATTACAGTTGATGCCTACAGTACAGAACATAGTGACAAAATTGTCCAAGCTGTCAAAGCTTTACCAGAAATCAAAGTAGTCGATTTGTATGACCGAACCTTCAATTTACATCGTGGTGGTAAAATTACAGTCCAAGGCAAAATACCCCTTAAATCCCAAGCCGATCTATCAATGGCTTATACTCCAGGAGTAGGCAGAATTTCTAAAGCAGTTGCCGAAGACCCCGAACAAATCTACAACCTCACCATCAAACAAAATACAGTTGCCATTGTCACAGATGGTAGTGCAGTTTTAGGACTAGGAAATCTTGGCCCCGGAGGAGCTTTGCCAGTGATGGAAGGTAAAGCTATGTTATTTAAAGAATTTGCTGGAGTAGATGCTTTTCCAGTTTGCCTGGCGACTCAAGATACTGATGCTATTGTAGAAACAGTTAAAAATATTGCTCCTGTTTTTGGTGGAGTTAACTTAGAAGATATTGCTGCCCCCCGTTGTTTTGAAATAGAAGCCAAACTAAGAAAAATATTAGATATTCCAGTATTTCACGATGACCAACATGGCACAGCAATTGTTAGTTTAGCTGCCTTAATCAATAGTTTAAAATTGGTCAAAAAATCTATAGAAGATATTCGTATTGTTATTAATGGTGCTGGTGCTGCAGGAATAGCGATCGCTCGTTTGTTGCGCAAAGCAGGGACTAATAAAATTTGGTTATGTGACTCTAAAGGTATAGTCTCAAAAGATCGTACAGGTTTAAATCCAGAAAAACAAGAATTTGCCGTTGAGTCTTCAGGTACTCTTGCAGATGCTTTAGTGGGAGCTGATGTATTCTTAGGTGTTAGTGTGCCAGGAGTTGTTACTCCAGAAATGGTACGTTCTATGGCCAAAGATCCAATAGTATTTGCCATGGCTAATCCTATTCCCGAAATACAGCCAGAATTAGTTACAGGAGATGTGGCAGTTATGGCCACAGGTAGGAGTGATTATCCAAATCAAATTAATAACGTTTTAGCATTTCCTGGGATATTTCGGGGCGCTCTAGATTGTCGAGCAACTACCCTCACTTCTAGTATGTATTTAGAAGCTGCTAGAGCGATCGCTTCTTTAGTCAAAACTTCAGACCTTGACAAGGAGCATATTATTCCTTCAGTATTTGATACAAGGGTAGCTACGGCTGTTGCTGGTGCGGTAGCTCATGCAGCTCGTCAAGAAGGGGTTACTATTTAAGTAGGATTTGTCTACTCTACTTTTGAAGACTTACGCCAGAATTATAAAATTATAGTCAATCAAAACTATCGCTCTATTTTTAGAGAAAAGTTTAATGGCAGAAACAGGCGTAAGTCTGATTAAGTTTTCAATTTTTAATTTATTTGATTGAGACTCAAAGATTATCAACCAGACAAAATTATCCATAGTTAACGAGAAATGTCTATATGTAGAGACTGAGATACAAATTTTGATTAGATACAGTCAGTCAAAACTATAGCGCTATAGTTAGAGACAACCTCTAGGGAAGAAAATCACCTAAATCTGATTAAGTTTTCAATTTCTGATTTATTTGATTGAAGCTCAAAAATTATCGTTCCGACAAAACTATCATCTGATTATGTTGTTGACCAACATTTGATTAATCCGCTATATATAAATTATTTTAGCGGAACCATATCAACTTATCAATATTATTGGAGGACGCACATTCAACTCACAGTAATATCCGTCAGGTGAATGAGCGTAATTTTAGATGGCAACTACAAAATATATCCGCAGAAAGACTCGCAAAGTACCAATATTTGAAAGAATAATGGCACTTTTAGCCTTACTAAATTTCACCCTAGTGCTGTTTAATATAACCTATGTTACTTTCAGAGATTTCTATTTTGACTATATTCCTAGTCTCATAAAAATATACGACCCTATTAAAGGAATTGAACCTAATCGATACACAGAAAAATACCTAGATAGTTTTGAAGAGTTGAAAACAAAAATTCCTACAGGTTTTAATTCTTTAACAGTACAAGAACAATTAGAAGAGCTAAAAAAACTTTCTGTAGAGATGATCGAGCAAAATCCCTTTGAAGTTGCTAATAAAAGTGGCTCTTTAGAAAAAATAAAAAATCGCATAAGATATAAAATGGATAATGATTCTGCCAAAGAATCATTTAGAATATTTTGGAGTGAAGAAAACTTAACAAAAAATAACTGGAGTGAAGAACTTGACTGGTTTGAAGCAGAAGTAGAACCATTAATTGCTAAAAATTATTATCGAGGCATTGATGAAAGTGGAAGATTAACTGATTATTTTGTCATAATAATTGATATTTACTTCATATTTATATTTGCAATAGAATTTTTATTAAGAACATTTTTTATTAGTCACCGTTATCCTAGCATAAACTGGCTAGAAGCAATGTTATGGCGTTGGTACGATATTTTTCTACTATTACCATTTCTACAATTATTGCGGATAATTCCTGTGACAATTCGTCTCAATGATGCTCAAATTATTAACCTTGAAACAATTAGGGCACAAGCTAGCCGTGGTTTTCTTGCTGCTATTGCTCAAGAACTAACAGAAGTAGTAATAATTCAAGTAATTAATCAGGTACAAAAAGATATAACTAACGGTGAATTAGCCAAGCGAATATTTTCCTCTCAAGATAGGACTTATATAGACTTAAATAACACAAATGAAATAGAAGTTATTGCTAGTAAATTAGTACAAATAACTGTCTGTAAAGTAATACCTGAAATTCAATCAGATATAGAAGCTATAATCCGTTATAACGTAGAAAAAATAGTTCTAGAATCCCCCACTTTTAAGAGATTTCAGCAAATACCAGGAGTAGAAAATTTAGGAAGTCAATTATCGGAAAGATTAGTCAAAGAATTATCCAATATTGCAACTGAAGTGCCCCAAAATGCTTACAAAACAGTTAAAGTTGCCATGGCAGATACAGAGGGAAAAAAATTATCAGAAGAGTTAGTTCAACACTTCAGCAAAGCGCTAGGTAGAGAATTACAACAAGAACACACTTTAGAAGAATTCCAATCTTTAGTATCAGCATTTCTTGAAGAAGTAAAGATTAACTATGTTATGGGAATGAGTGACGAAGATGTGGAGAAAATTTTAGAAGAAACCAGACAATTACAGCTTAAAGCTAATAAATATTAAGATGATATGCTATGACCTCAAAAGATAATCAAGCATAACTAGAGAATAAAAGAACTTTGGATATAAAAACCTTGATATTATAAACGTTTAAGTAGCTAAGTATGGTCTGGTGAATAAATCTATAACCCGTATATATCAAAAGTTTAAATTCTGGTGTAATTTTGTTTTGAAAAAGTGAAATAAAATGACTGAATACATATTAAAAAATTGATACTTTTCCCAGTTAGTTCATTAATGGATAATGACCTCTCCGTTTGAGAGAGAGGATTGACCAATAAGGAAAAAAAATCTTTTTTTTCCTGGAAATGAGAGGTTTTTCAACCTCAATTATTTAATTAATAATTATTAATTACCCGGTAAAGAAAAAATTGAGAACAATTAACAGAAAAACTATTCCAAGAGTACCTATTACTCACCTAAAAACAGCGATTAAATAATACTTAAAGGTAGCAAAAAAAAGATGACCTGCCCGTAAATAAATCAGGAAAGCTCTGAAAAAATAACTGAAATATGTCGGTAAAAATTTAACTAGCATAGAGCTGCTGATCGAGAATAGTTCCAGTCTAGAAAGTCTGAGTCAAAGACAATATAAAAATTTGTTGGTAGTGAGTGAAATGTATCGCCAAGAACAATGAATCTGGGAGAACAAAAAATCTAGAATAGATAACAGTATAGTAAGTTTAAATCAACCTCATGTACGTCCAAATAGTTCGAGAAAAAGCCGGAAAAAATGTAACCATTTAGCTATTAGCACCTCAGTAGTCAGCTAATAGCCAAGCTAAGGTACAGAAATGATTAAAATTAGCTGACGATCTTTTTCTTTATATTTCACTTTTTGAAGATTAATTCCTCTATCTTAAGAGAGACCTTTTCTTTTTTTTTGTACTTTGTTGCAGAAAAAACTGTTTTGGCGGTGTATTTAATTATTGAAATTTATAGTTTAATTTAGGAATTCGGAGTTATGTTGCCTAAGAATCCAAATAGTAAGCATTCAGCCGTCAGCCGTCAGCTATCAGCTAAGGTGTTTATAGGAGGGGTTTTCACTCATGTTGACTTGCATTACTTCTGCTTTGTGCCCTCTGCCTTCTACCTTTAAGCCAAAATCTCTATATTCTATGAATCATGAAAAGCGCGCTTACTATGAACGACCATATATTCAATTTTTGTCAAAGGCAATAGGGAATATAAAATCTAGATACACAACAGCTTATAATTTATTAACTCCGCAGATTTAAAAAGCTGTTGGCTCTGCATTCCCCACGAAGAGCTGAGTGCTAATAGCTGTTGGCTCCGCATTCCGCAGGAAATGCTTGCTCCAAATAAATGGTACAATTATAAAAATGTTTTGGTTAGTGGGCAAGGATAATACTCTGAGGAATGACCATAAGACCAAAAAGAGATAAAATTTCAGAGGTAGTAGGTATGACCGCCATGAGAATCTGGTAGTCAATATCTTAAGCCGCGGGCAAGCGTAAGACTAGCATCAAGTTAGCAGCAGCCAATGAAGCGTCAACCTGCCGAGGTTCTACAGCCCGGTAGGAATCTCCGTTTGTTATAAAGCGGAGAAGATGTCAAAATTGTTAACAGGGAGTGGGTGAAGCCCACTTTTTTTGTTGCATTTGTCCTATGAGTCACCCATTAGTACCACAAATAATTAAATTTGCTACTCCTATTGCTGAATCCCTAGGATTGGAATTAGTAGGAGCAGTATTTCATACCAACCAGCATCCTCCAGTTCTACGATTGGACATTCGACACCCTCATCAAGACACAGGTTTAGATGACTGTGAACGAATGAGTCATGCCATAGAAGAACAACTGGATGCAGTAAATATAATTCCTGAACCATATCTACTAGAAATATCCAGTCCTGGTATTTCTAAGTTTTTAGATAATGACAGAGATTTCATTGCCTTTAAAGGCTTTAGTGTAACTGTGAATACTTCCGAACCCTATAAAGGTAAAAGTAATTGGACAGGACAACTGGTTCGTCGGGATCAAACAGCTATTTACATTAACCAAAAAGGGCGACAAGTGAGTATTCCGCGTTCTCTCATTAGTACCGTTGAGTTACAAGAAGGAAGGTAGAAATTAAAAAGGGGTCAATGCTTAATACTCAGCTATAAGATTTTTAAGAGTTTAAAAGGGGATGTTTTATCCCAGAGTAAATATCCAACTTCTAGAACTCCAAAGATTTTTACCCAGGGTTTTTTAAGGAGCTAGGCAAGTAATATTTTGTTAAACGCTTTTTGAGGAGCAGGACTAAGATAAAGATTAATATAGCAATCCTAAATAGGTTGCGATAAATCAAAAAGTAAATAAAAAAACTGAAACTCCCACCTGTTGCCTGTTGCCAGTTAAGTGTTCCCTAAAAAGCAGCAGGATTTTTGACACAAATATATTAGAGGATTGCTATAGCTGATATCTAATCTATTAAAGGAAAATAGAAAATTATATAGGAAAAAATATTATAGTATGGGTTTTCTGTTTGATAATTTTTAACACTTAGACATCCAGAATTAAAAATTAGGGTTTGACATTCTGTATAAGGAATATCAAATTCCTTTGGGAAAGTTAACGGGAAACAGCTCATCTAGCTGCACTTTAGGAAAAAGTAGGTAAAAAATCAGCTCAAAACCTTATATAGTAATTCTTTTACCTTAAATTAACTGTTTTCTTGATATATCTAGGTTTTAGCTATTTTTTTTTAGCTATTTTTAGCACTGTGAGGTATTTGCTTTGCGAATACTTGGTTTGAAGCCATTTTCGGTTTAAAAAATCTTAAAGTACCGCTAGCAACAGTGTCTTTTTGATCAAATATACTGGCCTTATTTGTTCTGCACTTCCTGTCCCAAGGCAACGAAGACTCAGCAATTAGCAGTTGGCGTTTAGCGCTTCGCAAAGCTTTTCTGCTGAATACTACAGGTGTTTCAATAATTGATAATTGATCATGGATAATTGATAATTACCTCTCCCTAAAACGCAGGGCAAAGGCATCTTATTGTGAAGTCCTGATAGGGCAAGGATGTAAAGCCTCTGAGCATTTATACTCATTACCCCTCTAAAGCTTAACGGCAGAAGCTTCCAGAATTTAGATGCGTTTGCCCTGCCCTAAAACGGATTGGATTGAATAAAAGGAAAATAAATTCATTGTTTCTGCTTTAAAGAAGAGGCTTTAAACCTTAATTATTCGGTAAAATTATCTACCATAAATTGTCCTTATTGTCTGTTGTCTTTAACTCTCTTCTTCTGAAAATGGAGCAGTCTTGAAGTAGATACAATTCCAAGACTAATACTTTATATTTGTCCTTTTTCCTAGTTTTTTCTATTTCCAACATCTAAGCCCTCAAAAAACAAAGAAATACTGCACTTGAATATCTAAATTAATGCCCTAATCTCACGAAGATTTAAACCAATTAGCCTCAATAACTATAATTCATAAAAATTTAGAGGATAAAAAATTATGTCAATGGTTAGTTTACCTGGACTTAAAGACTTGATCGAAAATATTAGTAAAGAGCGCAATTTACCAAAACAAGCAGTTCAGACCGCTTTAAGAGAAGCTTTATTAAAAGGATATGAACGCTACAGAAGAACTCAACGCCTAGATGGAGTCCATTTCACAGATGATTACTTTGACAACTTTGAAATAGAGTTGGATATTGAAGAAGAAGGTTATCGAGTATTAGCTACTAAAACCATTGTTGAAGAAGTAACTAATCCAGATCATCATATAGCTCTCCAAGAAGTTCTAGAAGTAGCCTCAGAAGCTCAATTAAATGACACAGTATTCTTGGATGTGACACCTGATAAAAATGAATTTGGTCGCATGGCTGCTATCCAAACCAAACAAGTATTAGCTCAAAAGCTACGGGATCAGCAACGAAAAATGGTTCAAGAAGAATTTCAAGATTTAGAAGGAGAAGTTCTTCAAGCCAGAGTTTTGCGATTTGAAAGACAGTCAGTTATCTTAGCAGTAAGTAGTGGTTTTGGTAGACCAGAAGTAGAAGCTGAACTGCCTAAACGAGAACAACTACCTAACGACAACTACCGTGCTAATGCGACTTTCAAAGTTTATTTGAAACGGGTATGTGAAGGCTCAACTCGTGGGCCGCAGTTACTTGTATCTAGAGCTGATGCTGGTTTAGTGGTTTATTTATTTGAAAATGAAGTCCCAGAAATTGAGGATGAAATAGTGAGAATTGTGGCCGTTGCTAGAGAGGCCAATCCCCCATCCCGACACGTTGGTCCCCGGACTAAAATTGCAGTTGATACTCTAGAAAGAGATGTAGATCCTGTGGGAGCTTGTATTGGTGCAAGGGGATCGAGAATTCAGGTAGTGGTGAATGAATTGAGGGGTGAAAAAATAGATGTAATTCGCTGGTCTCCAGACCCTTCTACATATATCGCCAATTCTCTTAGTCCAGCTAGAGTGGATGAAGTTCGTTTGATCGATCCAGAGGAAAGGAGGTCTCATATTTTGGTGTCTGAAGACCAACTTAGTTTGGCAATTGGTAAAGAAGGACAAAATGTGCGTTTGGCAGCTCGTCTTACTGGGTGGAAAATTGATATTAAGGACACTGGTAAATATGACCATGCTGAAGAAGATAGCAAAGTTGCTGCTGAAGTATCTCATCGTCAAGCATTAGCTGAACAAGAAGAAAATGCAATTGAGGAAGCAGAGTTAGAGGTAATAGAAAATACTTTTGACGAAAATTTTGACGAACCAGATGATTCTTTAGAAATTGATGAAGGTGAAACTGAATATCCTGTGGAATTAACTTAGATATAATGGTAATAATTTTAGGGTTTAAGTTCATTAGTTAAAATCATAATTAATCTAATTAATTTAATTTTGTCACAGCTAATGAAATAATTCAGATTTATTGCTCAGAGAAGATTTTGTGAATTCAAAACAAATTTACTACCTAATAGCAACTTCTCTGGGTATTAATTTGTGCAATTATATTGTCTGTCACAAAAATGCTAATACTCCTGATCGTGATTTTCAATAAATGAAGCAGATTAAGATTTAGACTTTTGATTGTCCTGGTATGAAACCTTAATCATCAATAATCATAAAAATCAGGTAGTTATACCACACGTAAAAAAAGAATGCTACAAAAAGGTACATAATATCTGCGGATATTGAGAAAAATAGCTGCTTCAATTCATATTAGATAGCTGTCTCTATAGTTTTTTCCTTTTTTTATGTTTACTTCTTCTTCCTTCTTGCTTTTTCTTTATTATTACGATTGAAGTGAAAATTAATAATAGAGATAATACATAAAAATATTAGTTTATATGTAAGTATTCAGCCGTCAGCTATTAGTGGGAGAATGAAGTAAAAGCAACCCTGGAAATTGAGATATAATTATAGCAGTTTTCATTAATATAGAGTACAGAGATTTGAGTTTGAAGGAAGAAGAAAGAAGCAAGAAGTAATGCAAGTCAACATGAGTGAAAACCGCTATAAAAGTTACTGCTTAAACTAAGCTCTTTTAACCGAGTAAGAAATTATTCATTATTTTGCTGTTAAGGCAGTTCCGACCCAGGAGGCTAGCTGACTGCTAATAGCTGTTTCGCAGCATTCCGCAGGAAATGCTTGGGTTTATATTGACCGATTTTGCTAAAAAAAAGCTGGAAAATTGATTAAAAAAATCACTAAAACACAGAGCAGAAATGAAACCAAATTACCGTCGGTGTGTTAGTTGCAAAAAAATAGCTCCCAAAGAAGAATTTTGGCGAGTTGTTCGGAGGAAAAAATCTAATACTATTGGATTAGATGAGGGAGAAGGTCGTTCAGCTTACATTTGTCCACAAGTGGAATGTTTGAAAATTGCCGATAAAAAAAATAAGTTGGGTCGTTCTCTTAAAGCTTATGTACCAGAAGAAATATACCAATCTCTATGGCAAAGATTGGAAAACTCATCATCCAAAGCTACCAAAAGTTACTAATGATAATACTTCAAATAATTTCACCAAATAAATTGAAAACCATTATTAATTTGTATATTCTCTAGCAGTTAAATGTTTTGGTTCTAATTTAGTCTAATCGTAAGCATTTCCTGCGGAATGCTGCGCCAACAGCCCTTGGCAGTCAGCTTTCAGTAATAAAAATGAATGAATCAAGCATTTATTTAACTTCTACTATATTTTCACAGAATTATTGGAAATCTCTCAATTGTTTTTTCCTTCTTTCTTTAAAGGTAATATAGCTGTTAACGTAGTTCCTCCGTAGGAGGCTGGCTTACTGCTGAATGCTTACGTCTAATCTAATATAGACTTATAGATAACTAGGAGAATATTTAGAGCAGCCAAAAATTATAAAGACTGTTATCATAAAATTTGAATCAGTAAAATACTTATCAAAAAAGCAGCTACTATCAAAACAAATTATGGATAGTAAGCTAGACTAAAATTGAATCATATTTTCAGAATTAATGCTATTATGGAAATAATAATTGAGAATATTAAGAAACTTTTAGATATTTGATCAGTTACAACTATAACTACTTAAATATATCTAGCCAGTGATATCTATAAAATTGAAGTCTAGACTTAAGTATCAGAGATATTTTAGGTATAAAAATTAACAACCTAAAAAAAAACTAACTAAATAGGCCATAAGAGTAACTGAATCTATGATATCCAACTTAAACTATTAAGTAAAGATATTATAGTTAGGTAGTAAACTTCTAGAATAATTATCTGAAATACTAACTTCTACGTCTTAAATAATGATTAGTTTTGATTATAAAAAATATCATATATCAAATGACCAAGCAATTACTCCCAAGTTAGGAAACTGCTGCTGAGGTAAAAACTGAAAAAAACCTTTTCAGGAACAAAACTGAACATAAAGCTAGTATAATTGTAGTGTAGTCCTTAAATCAAGATTATGGCAATGTAAAAATAGATATTTTAAAGAGAGGATTAGAGTGGATGAACAATGGAAAAGTAAGAATTTACGAATTATCAAAGGAATTGAATTTGGATAACAAAGATATATTAGCAGTTTGTCAAAGACTCAACATATCAGCGAAGAGTCATAGTAGCACTATTACAGAATCAGAAGCAGAACTAATTCGCACCACTGCAGAAAACTTACCCCACTCTCCCAGTAAGTCTGCTGCTCCAGAAAAAAGTAACTCTCATTCATCAGATTCAGCTACAAATTATAACGAACAGAAAAAACAGCAGATACTAGAAATACGCAAACCTAAACCGTTATTAGAAAAATCTCAAGAAAAAAATTACAGCAAAATAGATAATAATTTAGTGGCAACTCCTCCAAATCCTTCAGTATTAGATAAGCAACTTGAACCACCCAGTAGACCAAAGCCAAATGCTCCTCTCAAATCAGAGGTAGTAACAGATAAATCTGGATTAGAAGTAGGCAATAATTCTCTGGTACAACATCCGAATCAACCATTAAACAAAGACCATACTCCTGATCAAAAAGATACTACTGAAAAGCAAACAGCAGAAGTACCAAAGCTAGTAGCTCCACCAGCAAGGCCAGCTCCTCCTAGCTTAAATCGAAATCCACGAAATACTAGCATTAGTAAGCCGAATCAAAAAAACAAAAAATCAAAACAAGAAGGCAAAAAAAGAAAAGATAAAGAAGAAAAACCAACTGAAAAACAGCCCTTTGTATCTAAAAAAGACAATAAAGATACTCCCCATACAGATAAAGAAAGTGTAAAAAAATCTTCTCCGGCTCCTGAAACTTCCCCTCAAGTAAAACCAAAACATCGAGAGAAACCTACCGTTAAACTAAAGCAGGTGCAAGAAAAGAAACCTCAACTTGCACCCAAGCCAAAATTAACAACATCTGTGACAGAAGAATCAACAGATACTGTTGTAGATGTGCAAGAAAAAGAGCAAGAAGAGAATATCGTAGAAACTGTAAATTATGATTTAGAAAAACCAAGACGAAAAGCAATAGCTCCAAATAAGCCGACTTTAACGAAACCGAAGAAAGGTTCAAAGTGGGATGAAGAAGAAGAAGATCCCAGCGAAATTGCGCAGAAAAATGCTAAATCTACTGCAAAGGCCAAACGTCTTCGTCCAAAACCTATGCTGGAAGATGAAGATGAAGAATTAGCAGAACTTTTGAATAAGCCTGCACCAGTAACAATGAGCTTATCTTTAGCTCGTCCGGCAAAACCAAAAAGTTTTACGGAAAAAAATAAGCCTCAGTCTGGTAGCAATACTTCCAACATTAAAAAGAAATCTAGTCAATCCCGTGAATCTGTCAAGTCTGAAAGTAGTGAACAAACTCAACCTGCTGAACTAAAACCTGTAGAAAAGTTAGTGATTAGTGCTTCGATGACAGTCCAGGAATTAGCATTAGCTTTAGCAGTGCCAGAAACAGAGATTATCAGAAGACTGTTTATGAAAGGCATAGCAGTCAATATTACTGAAAGCTTAGATATTCCTACCATAGAAATGGTTGTACAAGAGGAAGGAATACCTATAGAAATTCCAGAAGAGCAATCAGCAGCTAAGAAAACTACTGAAATGCTGGAAGATGCTGATTTGGAAAGTCTTAAACGCCGTCCTCCAGTTGTAACAATTATGGGACACGTCGATCACGGAAAAACCAGTCTCCTGGATTCTATTCGTGCAACTAAAGTAGCAGCAGGGGAAGCAGGTGGTATTACTCAACATATAGGAGCTTATCACGTTGATGTGGAACATGAAGGCCAGATGCAGCAAGTAGTATTCTTAGATACTCCAGGCCACGAAGCTTTTACGGCAATGCGAGCTAGGGGGGCAAGAGTTACGGATGTTGCTATTTTGGTTGTAGCTGCAGATGATGGGGTACAACCACAAACTATAGAAGCTATCAGCCATGCTAAAGCTGCGGAAGTACCACTGATAGTAGCAATTAACAAAATTGACAAGGAAGAAGCTAACCCTGATCGTGTTAAACAAGAATTGATGGAACATGGTCTTGTACCGGAAGAGTGGGGTGGAGATGCAATTATGGTTCCAGTTAGTGCTATTCAGAAACAAAATTTGGATACTTTGCTGGAAATGATTTTGCTGGTCTCAGAGGTAGAAGATTTACAAGCCAATCCAGAACGTTTGGCTAAAGGTACAGTTATTGAGGCCAATTTGGATAAAGCTAGAGGTCCAATAGCTACTTTATTAGTACAAAATGGAACTTTAAAAGTAGGAGATATTGTAGTTGCTGGTTCAGTCTATGGAAAAGTGCGTGCCATGATTGATGACCGAGGCGATCGAGTAGAGAAAGCTAGTCCATCTTTTGCTGTGGAAGTTCTTGGTCTTAGAGATGTGCCTCAAGCTGGTGATGAGTTTGAAGTGTTCGAGAATGAAAAAGAAGCTTCAGCTATTACTGGAGAAAGAGCAGATGCGAAAAGAGAATCGCGGATTATGCGCCGAACCAGTTTGGGTGCTGTTTCAGCTCGTGCCCAGGAAGGAGAACTCAAGGAACTAAACTTAATATTAAAAGCGGATGTTCAAGGTTCCATAGAGGCTATTGTTGCAGCTCTACGACAGCTACCTCAAAAGGAAGTCCAACTAAGGTTACTACTTTCTGGAGCTGGAGAAGTGACAGAAACAGATATTGACTTAGCAGCAGCTAGTGAAGCTGTGATTATTGGCTTCAATACGACCATGGCATCAGGAGCGCGTCCGGCTGCAGATGCTGCTGGAGTAGATGTCAGAGAATACGATGTTATCTACAAACTCTTGGATGATATTCAAGGGGCAATGGAAGGTCTGTTAGATCCTGAGCTGGTAGAAGAACCGTTAGGTGAGGTGGAAGTTCGTGCCGTGTTTGCGATTGGCCGTGGCGCTGTTGCAGGTTGCTATGTTCTGTCTGGTAAAGTTGTCCGTAATTGTAAAGTGCGAGTACGTCGCAATGGAGAAGTTATACACGAAGGTATATTGGACTCCCTCAGACGTATGAAGGATGATGTGAAAGAAGTAAATGCAGGTTATGAATGTGGTATTAGTTTCGACCGCTTTAATGATTGGAGTGAAGGTGATCTAATTGAAGGTTACCAAATGGTAACTAAGCGTCGGAAACTATCTACCTAAAGTAGTTAGGATCAACTTTGATTTAACGTTATCTAAATTAAATAAATAACTATACACAATTAGATAACGTTAAATTAGTATTTATCATTATGTATCAAGTAGGCTAGGCAAAAATTACTTCTAAAACTGGTGAGTAGGAGATAATTTTTGGAGCTTCCTAACCACTGGGGTGATATCAAATTCGGTAGTATGGGTAAAATTTATGTCCAGTAGTTGTTTTGCCTCTAAACCCATGCAAAACTTTTAGTTTTTGCCAATACTTATGGTAGAGTCTTATTCTCTCCGAAAATAAGTAAATTTGAGATGATATTTATTCTACTAAAAATTATGGCCGATGACACACTCTTCGTGCAATCGCATCT
>JBCDJM010000156.1:0-16986 GCA_038747755.1 Cyanobacteria bacterium P01_H01_bin.35 | reverse complement strand
ATTTTAACTTTTGCTTGTAGATATCAAGTAGCTATAAGTTTTGTAAAAAATTGTTGTGAAAATCAGACTAGACTTTCAAAAAGGCACAAAATAATTAATATAAACCCTCTCTATCTATAAAGAAGAGAAACACATCTAAAAATAAAAAAAATTTAGATGAAAACATCAAGAAAATATTAAGAGAATACTATGGAAGTACAAGAACTTTTGGCGCGTTATGCTGCCGGAGAAAGAAATTTTCGGGATATTGAGTTGTTCCGCTCCGAGCTAAGTAATGTTAATTTAGCAGGTGCAAGTTTGTTTCGTGCTAACTTTTTCCGGGCTAATCTATTTAGGGCAAATTTGATTGGTGCTAATTTGTACAATACTAATTTAATTGGTGCTAATTTATATTGTGCAGATCTCAGTGGCGCTAACTTGAGTGGTGCTAACCTGACTCGTGCAGATTTGAGTGGTGCCAATTTAAGTGGTGTTGACTTGAGTGCTGCTGACTTGAGTGGGGCAATTTTGAGTTATGCTAATCTCAGTTATGCTGACATGAGTCGTGCTAATTTACATAAAGCAATCCTAATTGATACAAATTTGACTGGCGCAAACTTAAGTGGTGCTGATCTCAAGGGTATTCAGATAACAGGGGGAAATGTGACTGAGACAAGATTTTCTCTCGGTATCGGTTTGTCTAAAGAGATGAAGCAAGAGTTGCAACAGCAAGGAGCGATCGTTGAGGATATGCCAGCAGAACCCCATGCAAGTAGATTATTGCGTAGGATTTAATAGACTTGTCGCTATTATAAATCAAAAAAACTGGCAAACCCTCATCAGATAAGGATTTTACTTTTCACCAGACTCAAAAACTTAGAATTATTGCTGTGTCTTAATTTGAGCAATTTTTTTCATCTATAGTCATTTCAAATAAGGATGAAACACTTTTTTTGCTGAAACCCTTTCAAGGAAAGAAACACTCATCCCAGTCTTATTCAGAATGACTATATAATTAGCGACAACTCTAATGATAATCAAGCCCCCAGAATTCTACTTGCCAAATTCTGGGGGCTATCAACAGAATTGGTAAGTTTAGCTAATTGGTTACTTTGTTCAGTAAATTGAGCAGGTATTTTACCACTCCAACGTTTGAAGGTGCAGGTAAAATTTGCTGGAGTCGAACCCTTTTTTGCTTGATGTGTGGGTAATTTTTGTTTTACCAGGTTTTAACTCCAAACCCATGTCTTTTAGCCAGTTTTCTATTACTTTTTGGCATTCTTTGTACTATTGCAGTATTCTCATGGAATATCACGAAATCTTCTACATATCGGATGTTAACTTATATCATGTCCGGTTGAATAGTTATAAATAAATGAGGGAGGAGACAGGAGACAGGAGACAGGAGTCAGGAGGGAAGAGAGGAGAAGAAAGTATAAAAAGAAGAAAGTTTTTTTTATCACTGATTATCCGGACATGATATTACAGGATATTCATGCATAGAAGAATTTCGATACTGTCGTATTGACCATTGGATCTATAAGTATATGTGCCATCACTATTTAATGTGAGTAATACTTCGGATGTGTTTGTTTCGGTGGACTTAGTATTGTTATATTGTGAAATATTCATAGTTTGATTTCCTTAAAAAATAGATATTCATCTGGTTTGTCGGGTTAAATTTGTCCTCGCTTCAACCATATTTTTATTATCAGTGTATTTTTGGATGAATGGAAAAATGTGAATAAGTCGTCACAAAAAATTATGTTGCTGTTATCGACGTGCAAAAAAGCACACAATGATACCAAGAAGGTTACAGCCTTTGTTAAATTTAAGACCTAAAAAGGCTAAAATAGTTATCTGTAAATGCTTTGAGATTTAATCAGCAACCCCCACCTATATTGAAGAAGAAACATTAGCTCTTATCCAGAAACTTATGAGACAATCTAGACAAACACAACAACCTCTCAAGACCTTCAGGGCGATCGCCTCTCAGCCAATCATTCCTTTACTAATACTCTGTAGCCTGCTCATAATAATTGTCGTATTTCCTCATCCAATAGCAACAGCCTCAGCAATTGAAGATGTCGATGGTATACTTATACGCGAATATATCAGTACGACTAAAGAAGGAGGCATTTCTTCTGTATTTACCATCTTCTTTTTGACTATTGGGCCTCTCAAAATTGTACCTACCTTTGTAAGTCTGACTGCCAATGCTGACGACACACTCCGCAAGAAAATGGCATTTCGTGGGTTTTGGATTTCGACCTTAGTTGTGATTTTGACTGCCCTTTTCGGCATAGGATTATTGGATAAATATGGAATTCCTATTTCAGCTCTCTTGATGGCAGCAGGAATTGTATTGTTTTTAGTAGCACTGAGAATGGTAATGGCTCAGTATGGCTCGGCGGCTCCACCCCCATCTCCTCCAGAAAATCCATCCCTTGATTTAGTTGTTACTCCCTTAATTTTTCCTACCATCTTGACACCCTACGGAGTTGCCATAGTCATGCTCATCATGTCTATTCTTAAGAAGGTAGTAGGCAATGAAGTTTTGGTTTTGGGACTGTTAGTGCTAGTGATGGTATTCAACCTGCTAAATATGCTCTATGCTCGTCAAATTCTCAAGGTATTGAAACCATCAATTCTTAAAGTTCTCGGACTGGTTTTAGGGATTATTCAGCTTTCCCTAGCTATTAGCTGGATATTCACAGCTATTAGAATGGAAGCTTTAGTAATTAGAACAATTTTGACATCCTGATCCTTTTCCTTTCTTACTTCAAATGTTTATCAAAAAAATCTATTGCCATATCCATTAAACCAGGATCAAAAGCTACCCCCCTACCATGGTAATGTCCCCACTGAGGTTTTCTAACCAACTCAACTTCTACACCTTTTTCTGATAAAGCATCTGCCAATAAAACACTTTGACTTATTGGTATAACTTTATCTTTTTCTCCGTGCATAATTAGAAAAGGTGGGTCTTGAGCATCAATATGAGTAATAGGATTAGCAAGAGCTGATAATTCTAATTTCTGGGATACAGGTCCTCCTAATAATTTATGGGTTACTACGGTATAAGCATACCATTCTTTATCTTTATATTTTTCCTCAACAGCAGCAGTAATAGGTTCATCAAAAGCGGGAGAAACTTGAGTAAAGTCTGTAACTGGATACCACGCACAAACAGCTTGTACTGCACTAGATATTTCTTGATTGTTTGTGTCTGACAATTTTTTCACCCCCGCTGATGTTCCTAACAAAGCACTTAAATGACCCCCAGAAGAAGGTCCCCAAACACCAAAATTATTGGGGTCTAAATCATATT
Organism: Cyanobacteria bacterium P01_H01_bin.35; assembly: GCA_038747755.1. Taxonomy (GTDB): domain Bacteria; phylum Cyanobacteriota; class Cyanobacteriia; order Cyanobacteriales; family Microcoleaceae; genus Trichodesmium. The sequence goes on along the minus strand of JBCDJM010000156.1, from coordinate 13,676 downwards.
TATCTGCATTTTTTCGCAACCAACGCACTGCATTTTTAACATCCTGAATTTGGGCAGGAAATAGAGCTTCATTACTAAACCTATGACTAATACAAGCCATCGCATAATTTCTTTCCACGACAATTTTACCAGGGCAATATTCTTTTGTTCCACTTAACCAACCTCCACCATGAATGTAGATTAATAAAGGCAAAGCTTGATCTGGTTTTTTCTCTGGTAAATATAAATCTAAAAGCAGTGATTTTTCCTGATTTTGAAAATTATAATTCCCATAAACAAGATTTTGTAAAACTTTAACTTCTATTGGCTTTTGCTGACAACTTGTAATTAGTAAGGTTAACACCAGTAACAAAAATTTGGAAATAATATTGTTGATTTTTTTTGAATAACTCATACTTACAAAAACCTTATTTAGTTCAAAATCATACATGAGAATGGAGCAAAAATTAAGTCAAGGGATAAACTCGAAGTAAAAAGAAACCGGGTTTGTAGGAGGTCAATGGTAGGGACGTTGCATGCAACGTCCCTACAAGGGCATTTGATACAAACCCGGTTTCTCTACTTTTTTCTACTGATACTACTGGGTTTAATACGATATAGAATCCGGTTTAACAGTGGTTATTGCTACGATAGGAAGCAATCTCCGGGGTACGCGGAGATTACTTCCTTCCACTCCATTCCAGTCGCAATGACTTGGGTATAGTAATTATCCGGATTTGATATGACTTCTGACTTCAGACAGCAGCTTGCTTTATCGGTGCCAGTAACTCCATTGGTAAGTTCAGCATATTTAAAGTAGTTTGCTCTTTTCCCTGGCTATTTGGTCCGTGATAGTCACTCCCACCAGTCATCAATAAGCCATACTTTTTGCACAACTCTTTTAAATTTTCTACTTGAGTCGGAGAGTGACAGGGATGAAAAACTTCTAATCCCATCAAACCCGCTTCTACCATTTCTGGTAATACCTCTTCCACCTTTCCCCCACGGAACAGATAGGGATGTGCCCAAACAGCAACTGCTCCACAACTACGCAGTAAACCAATACCTTCAACTATAGAAAACTTCTCATAATGAACATAAGCAGGTTTATCATCCCCCAACCAACGATCAAAAGCTTCTTGAGGCGATCGCACATAACCCGCTCTAACCAAAGCCATCGCAATATGTGGTCTTCCTGGTGCTATTCCTCCTTCCATTTTTGGCAGCTCGACAGTATAGCCTAACTTAGCTAAGTTTTCTACCATCAACTGGGCGCGTCGATGTCTGCCAGCAATACGCTCTTTTAACGGTGGGAGTAATTTATTAGCATCTGGATAAAACCCTAGAATATGAAGAGAACGATTATTATGAACTGTACTTAATTCTAAACCAGGTATTATTTCCATATTGTAATCAGAAGCTATATTAATTGCTTCATCACAACCAGATAATGTATCGTGATCGGTTATGGCTAATACTTGCACCCCTGAAGTTGCTGCTTTTCTAACCAATTCTGTAGGAGTTAAAGTCCCATCGGAGTAAGTAGTATGACAGTGAAGTTCTAACATAAGTTTTTTTTACCATTAAATTAATAGTATAGCGCTAGGCGCTAGGGAATAGGGAATAGGGAATAGGGAATAGGGAATAGGGAATAGGGAATAGGGAATAGTAAACTGTCAAAACGTTTTTCCTATGGAAAAGCTCCGCTAACAGGATTTAGAAATGTCAAACACCTTAATGCGTAGCGCTATATTAATAACTGTAGTAACTTTAAATACTTATATTTTTCATATTAGAGTTGTTGGGAATTAAGCTAAAAAAATGGCTAAAACCCTTATTAGTCAAAGCTTATAGTTTTTTTCAGTCCTAAAATAATGAAAACCTTATAAAGTAAACTTTTAAGCATTTTTAATTTTTATTTCCCAACAACTCTATTATACCAAAATTCCAAAAGGTAGTTTTACCAAATCTGCATAAAAAAACAGACTTTACCCAAATTATCCTCATTCTTCTGGCTTGTATCTCTGTAGCACAATGAAATAAGTAAGGCATGGACATTTATCAATATTCAAGCTGACTCAGATATTACTTCTGACTTTTTATTTCTTAGTAGTGCTATACATTTCTCTCATGGTCAAGATACTAGCTAAATCGGAGCTTGTATTACTTATCAATCTGTGATTTCTGTATCTATATTAATTCTTTATCTTTCATCAATATTTACCAAGATTAATCTATACTTTACTTGAAACTCGTTATTACGTCCATTGCCTATAGTTAAATATACTTAATATTGAGAAATATCAGAATATTTGTATGTATTTTTAAATATAAATACATAGACAGTTATATCTTTTCTTAATAATTTAGTTGCATTTTATGTCTTGTAAATAACTTGGTTTCCTAAATTGCTTTAATGAGTAAAGTCACATTAGAATGTGATGATAATCACATTTTTTTTTGTAGATAAATCTTAAGATTAATGATAAAATAACGTTATGTTATGAATTCATCTAAACAAATTTAGCAATTTAGATATATGATTGTGAGTAATGTTATAGCACATACAAAACTTGAAAATTATCCAAGTTCTGATGTTACAACTTTAAAATCAATGTCTGGCAACAAACAATTAATTAAATTAGCCCGAAATTTGGATATATTTAGTCAAAGATATGCAACCGGGAAAGTATTATTAAAGACTCCAGCTAAAGAGGGACAACTCAGTATATTCTATGGTAGATTACTATATGCTACTAGCGACATCCATAGAATAAGGCGTTGGAAACGAGGAGTCAGATTACACTGTCCTGAGTGGAATCCTGCAACATCAGAACTACTATCAGATCCAGACAAACCTTGGGAATATTTGCTGCTATATGATGGAATTAGCAAAAATCAAATCAGTATTGATCAAGCAAAAGCAGTTATTCGCACTGTCACTCTAGAAATATTGTTTTCTATGAGTCGCTACCCAGATCTGACACATCAATGGGAAGGAAACCCTGAGAGTAAATCAGAATTATCCCTTGGTTTATCTGTATGTTATCGGGAAATAGAAGCAATTTTCACTAAGGTTGATAAAATGCAAAATCTGTTTAAACAAGCAGGTTTTGAAAATTTAAACCTAAACCTTGTTCCTGTTCCTAAAAAACCTATTTCCCCAGAAGCTTTATCTGGTTGGGGTAAATATTTACAGGGCGATCTAACTCTGTGGGATATTGCTTACAGAATACAAAAATCAACATTAGCTGTCACTAAGACTTTATTTCCCTTAGTCAAGAAAGGGTTACTACAATTACAAACAATTCCAGATTTGCCAGAACCGAATTTCAAATCATCTTTACCAACAGTTACGAAACCAAGAGTTACTAAGAAAAAGATAGACAGGAGTAAACCAAAAAAAAAGCAATTAATTGCTTGCATTGATGATAGTCCAGTAGTTGCTCAAAAATTAAGGAATATTGTTACATCTGCCGGATATAACTTTATTAGTATACAAGATCCAATCAAAGGATTTGTGAAAATTGCCGAACATAAACCAGATTTGATTTTTCTTGACTTAGAAATGCCTAATGCTAATGGTTATACTGTTTATCAATTTTTACGCCAAGCGCCAGTATTTGCCAAAATACCAGTGATTATCTTTACTGGTAGGAATAATTTGATAGATCGCAGTCGGAGTAAATTAATTGGAGCTGCTGAATTTTTGAACAAATCTACTCCAAAAGAAGAAATTTTAAAAGTTATCAAAAAATATTTGTCTATTACTAATAATTTAGCTGACAACGAATAATATCATGTCCGGATAATTAGTGATCAAAAAAAGTTCCATCTTCAACTATTACCAAATCTTCCCACACTTCCCACACTCCCCACCCTCCCCACCCTCCTCCCTCATTTATTTATAACTATTCAACCGGACATGATATAAGTCAATATTCCTGTTGCTCATATCACTAAAATATGTTAGTAAATCTCACTACGCGGAGTTGTACGAACCAATTATTTTGTAACCATTTCCTGCGAAATGCTGCGCAAACAGCTATTAGCAGTCAGCTAGCCTCCTCGATCAGAACTGTGTTAACATCTCTAAGAACCTATGCTTCAAGACTAGGTGTAAATGAATATAGACTTTTCTAAATTAGATACTGCTTTTATGACTTATTAAAAGCAATATCTGACTGCTAAATACTTAGATTATTTTAATCAAAAAAACTACTATTATTCTATTCGCTACTTTTAAAGTAATAGTATTTAATTACCTACTTGACTTTTGCTGAAAATATTGCTACTTACTTTTAGTTAACTAAATTAACCAACCTTAAAAACACAGTCAAATCAGAGAAGCAATAAAAGCCGATTGCTGAGACACAACTGAGTAATTACTATAGTTTTATGAAGAAAAATAAATTTTTGCCCACATATTAAATAATATTAATCATTAGGAATTATTATTGAATTAGTTTTGATAGTGGAAAGATAAGCAATGGCAAAGGGAAATGTTTTGATCGTAGAAGATAGTCCAACAGAAGCTACTATTCTGACTGACTGTTTGAAAAAATCAGGATATGATGTCTTGAATGTAACTACAGCAGAAGCAGCTAAGGCTATCCTGGTGCAACAAAATTTTGATGCAATTTTAATGGACGTTGTACTACCAGGTCAAAGTGGTTATAGTTTGTGTAGAGAACTAAAAAATCAAGAAAATACAGCGAATATCCCAATTATTATTTGTTCTAGTAAATCAGAGAAAATTGACCAAAAATGGGGTATGAAGCAGGGTGCATCTGCTTACGTTACTAAACCAGTTGATCGAGATGAACTTGTAGCAACATTAGAAAAATTGGTTGTTTGAAAAATATATAGCAGGGAACAGAGAACAGGAGAAAAAACATTTCCGCTTTCTAAATTCATCATCATTAGTATGTCTTAACCAATTCTTTCTTAGCTATAGGTATTTAATGACTCAAACATTAAAAAAAGCCAATGCCAAAACAACTATCATTAAATAGTAGTCAACAATTTATATCTCTAGAAGTCACTAAGACTGTAGAGGTTATATTATCTACCCGTGAATTGGATGAAGTAATTACATTAGACCATAGAACAATCTTACAAATACCAGGTATGCCAACTGTAGTTGTAGGGGTGTTTCAGTGGCAAGGTGAAATTCTCTGGTTAGTCGATATTGCTTATTTGATGGGTTTTGAACCTTTATTATCTACTGGGTACTATGAGCAAAAGTTTCGGGTAGTGAAAGTGAAATTTCGAGATAGTTATCTGGGAATTTTAGTGCAAAAAGTAGGTAACTTGATCGATGTTAAAAGCAAAGATATTAGTACAATAGAAAAACAAAAAACAAATTCACTTGTAGAAAAATTTCTTCAGGGAACTTGCAAGAATTCAGCAGGAGAAAAAAAGATGATTTTGGATATTGAAGCAATTATTGAATACATAGAAAAAACCTAGATTTAATGAATTTATAATTCTGAATTCAGAAGTTATTTTTGTAATGATGATTTTGAGCAAGTCTTCAAAAATATTCCTCAGTATAAATAAAGCTTCCTGATTAAATCTAAAAGCATTTACAGATAAATATTTTAGTTTTTTAGAAACGAAAAAAAACAAAAACATCTTCCTTATTTCAAGCCTCTTTATTGCAGAGGTACTGATAACTGATAACTGATAACTGATATGACACAAACACGCTTTAGAAAAACAAACCAACCAGACAATAGAGACCCAAATGAAGCTAAAGATTACCCTCAAAAATCTTATCAAGAAACGGCACAAGCTCAATCAGCCAATGAAGAAGTAACAATTGTGCCAGTCGAAGTATGGCAGCCAAGCACTAATCAAACATCTAATTCTGCACAAAAATCACGAGGATTAAAATCAAAAACAAACGCCTTAGCAGAGGATTTAGCAGTATTACGGTCTAATTTAGATATCAGAATTAATCAACTTCAATCATTAATAGAAACAGAAGGAGCAGCAGCAGAAAGAGCCGAATTATTAAACCAAATAACATCTAATATTCGGGAATCTCTCAATGTTAAAGATATCTTTAAAACTGTTGTAGAAGATGCCAGAAGTGCTTTACAAACAGACAGAGTTATAGTATACGAATTTGATAAAAATTGGCAAGGCACAGTCATTGCAGAATCAGTAGATATTAAATGGCCAGAATCTCTGGGAGCTGAAATAACCGATCCTTGTTTTGCCGATCGCTATGTAGAATTTTATAAAAAAGGGCGAGTAAGGGCGATCGCGGATATCTACGAAGCAGGATTAACTGATTGTCATATCGGTCAACTCGAACCCTTTGCCGTCAGAGCTAACTTAGTCGCTCCCATTCTTGCCAATGGAAAATTAATGGGTTTATTAATAGCTCATCATTGTGCTGAACCCCGACAATGGATAGAATCAGAGATAGAATTTTTCCAGCAACTAGCAATTCAACTGGGTTACGCTGTAGACCAAGCATTACTATTAGAAAAACAACGGGCAGCTACCCAACAAGCTCAAAAATTAAATAAAATTAATGCCGAAATTCGTAAATCTCTTAATCTCAAAGACATATTAGTGACTGCAGTCGAAGAAACTAGGAGTGCTTTAAATTCAGACAGAGTAGTAGTCTACGAATTTGATAGTGACTGGAAAGGCACAGTCATTGCTGAATCAGTTGATAGTAACTGGCCAAAAGCCTTGGGAGCAAAAATAGCCGACCCCTGTTTTGCTGACCGTTATGTACAACCTTATCAACAAGGGCGAGTTAAGGCTACAGACAATATTTATGAAGCGGGATTAACTGAATGTCATATCCGTCAACTCGAACCCTTTGAAGTCAAAGCTAACTTGGTTGCTCCCATTGTAGTAGAGAAGAAACTACAAGGTTTGTTGATCGCTCACCAATGTTCTGCTCCCAGAGTTTGGACAGAATTAGAAATAGACTTGATGGGGAAAGTTGGTGTTCAAGTAGGGTACGCTATAGACCAAGCATACCTATTAGAAAAGCAACAAGCAGCGGTTAAACAAGCTCGTTTATTAAATGAAATTTCTACCAATCTACGGAGTACCACAAACACTGAAGAAGTTTTTGATCTTGTAATTGAAGAAGCTCGTAATGCTCTAGGAGCAGATCGCGCCATCATCTATCAGTTTGATGAGAATATGATTGGTACAGTGGTAGCAGAATCAGTTGGTCAAGGTTGGACAGAAACTTTGGGCAAGAAAATAGCTGACCCTTGCTTTGCGAAAAATTTTAAACCTTATCTGCGCGGACAAATTAGTAAAATTGAAAATATTAAAGGTCCTGGGGTATCTGAGTGTTTCGTTAAACTTTTAGAACCTTTTGAAGTGAAAGCAAATATTGTTGCTCCAATTCTAGTAGAAGCACGACTATATGGTTTATTCATTCTTCACCAATGTTCTAAACCTCGAAGTTGGGAAGAATCAGAAATTACCTTTATTAAACAGTTAGCTAGTCAAGTCAGCACTGCCTTAGAACAAAAAAGACTTTTAGAACAGCAAAAAGTTGCGACTGAACAAGCACGACGTTTGAATGAAATTAGTTCTATGATTCGGGAGTCTCTGAATGAACAGGATATTTTTAACACAGTAGTGGTGGAGACTCGCCAAGTGTTAGCAGCAGATCGAGTGATGGTTTATAAGTTAGATGATGACTACAATGGTACTGTTGTAGCTGAATCATTAGATAGTATGTGGCCGGCTGCTCTAGGCACAAAGTTGGATAGTAAATGTTTTAAGGAACATCATATTAAAGCTTATCTGCGAGGACGAATTAAGGTATTAAATAATCTGCACGATCCCTCTCAAAATATGATTGATGATGCCAAGAATACAGAATGTTACTTAAAAGATGCTGAACCTCTAGAAATTAAAGCGACCTTGACAGCTCCAATTATTGTTGGCAAAAAGCTTTATGGTTTCTTTGTGACTAATCAATGTTCTGCTCCCCGTAACTGGAAAGACTCGGAAGTGGATTTCATTAAGCAATTAGCAACTCAAATTGGTTTTGCAGTCGAACAGGAAAACCTGCTACAACAACAAAAGACAACTGTAGAACGGTCTAAAAAACTGAATCAAATTAGCTTAAGGATTCGGGAATCTCTTGACATTGAACGCATTTTCCGTACGGGAGTAGAAGAGGCAATCAAACTGATGGAAGCTGACCGAGTAGTGGTTTATCGCTTTGATGAAGACTGGGATGGCAAGATTATTAGTGAGGCGGTAAAACAGGGGTATATCAATATTAAAGATATGGAAACTGAAGTAACTTGTTTTCCGGCGGATTATGTGGAACCTTATCGTCAAGGAAGGGTACAGGTAACACCAGATGTGAGTAAAGCAGGTTTGACAGCTTGCCATGAAGAACAATTAGGAAAATGGCAGGTTAAGGCGAATATGGTGGCTCCGATTTTGGTGAACCAAACTCTCTATGGTTTATTGGGTGTGCATCAATGTTCCGAAACTCGCAACTGGTTAGAGTCAGATGTTGAGGTGTTTAAGCAGGTAGCTTTACAAATCGGGTATGCTCTGGATCAGGCGCTGTTGTTACAAGAAATTGAACAAGCTCGTCAAAAAGCAGAAAGTATATCTATTGAGCAACAACAACAAAAAGAATTACTAGAAAATCAGATAGAAACGTTTTTGTCAGAAATAGAAAATTCTTTCGATGGAGATTTGACAGTACGAGCTGCTGTAACAACTGGGGTAATGGGAACTGTGGCTGATTTCTTTAATGCCACGATTGAAAACTTACAGCAGTTGGTATTGCAGGTACAGTCGGCAACAAATGTTGTGAGTTCGACAACGGAAGGTAATGAAGTAGAAATTAAGAAGTTGTCTGGTGAAGCTCAACGCCAAGCTGAATCAATAGCTAATGCTCTGCAACAAATTCAGGTGATGGCTAATTCAGTGCAAGCAGTTGTAGGTAATGCTCAACAAGCAGAAGCCAAGGTGCAGCAGGCAAATCAGATTCTCCAAACCAGTGATGCTGCGATGAACCGCACTGTGGATGGTATTGTGGGAATCCAGAAAACAGTAGAAGCAACTGCCCGAAAAGTGAAAAATTTAGGGGAAACTTCTAAGAAGATTTCACGGGTTCTGAGTTTGATTAATGATTTGGCAAATCAAACAAATGTTTTGGCTTTGAATGCTTCGGTAGAGGCAACCAGGGCGGGGCAAGATGATCAAGGGTTTGCTACGGTTGCTAGTGAAGTACGTTCTCTGGCGGAACAGTCAGCTAGTGCTACTCAGGAAATAGAACAAATTGTTGAGGAACTTCAATCTGGCACCAGTGAAGTTATTAAAGCAATGGTAGTTGGACGAAAGCGAGTCATGGTTGGTACTCAGTTAGTTAAGGGAGCGCGCAAAACTCTGACAGATGTATTGGATGTGAGTGGAGAAATTAGTGAGTTGGTAGAGGGAATTACTGTTTCTGCTACTACTCAAGCAGATACTTCTAATGCACTGTCGAAAACTATGGAGGAAGTAGCGGCGATCGCCAATCAAACTTCTGAACAGTCTACGACTGTGGCAGATTCTTTTGCTAAGTTACTAGCAGTTGCTGGAGAGTTAGAAAAGAATGTTGCTGAGTTTAAGGTGAATTAGGAGTCAGGAGTCAGGAGTCAGGAGTCAGGAGTCAGGAGCTTTAGGTTGAGTAGGGTGCGTTGCAACGCATCCGCATCCCTAGAGTATTTGAAACTCTCACTAATCTTAGAAGCTGTTTGTAAACTCATAAAAAACCTTTCTCCAAACCTCTCTCCTGCTTTTGAGAGAGGCTTATTAACCCCCCTTCCCTACAAGGGAATGGGGGCAGGGGGGTTAGGTTTTTAGGATTCATCGGTTCTATGCAATACTTCTCAAACAGTTTCTTACTTTTGAACTCTGACTTTTGACTTCTCAGTTGAGGAATAAAACCTCAGAAGTCTTTACTTTGCAAAGTACACAAAGAAACCGGGTTTCTTGGATAAATCGTTGTTTTTATAGAAATCTACAAAAAAACCCGGTTTCTGGGTTGGCCTGGGTAAATCCTGATTATACTAAATTCAGTTATGAAAAGTACCTTTTTCAAATTCCTGTCTAACCATCTCCCCTACTCCCTATTCCCTATTCCCTTTTCAAATTCCTTTCTAAGCATCTCCCCCACTCCCCCACTCCCCTATTCCCTATTCCCTATTCCCTATTCCCTATGATTGAAATTGACGATCAAGCTTACGAATTCTTCGTAGAAGAAAGTACAGAATTACTACAAACTCTTGAAGAAGGATTAATTAATATTTCTCAAGAGCATGAACTCCAAACACTCCATAAACTAATGCGGGCAGCTCATTCAATTAAAGGTGGTGCAGCTTGTATCGGTTTAATGGGAATTAAAACAATTGCCCATGACTTAGAAAATGGTATTAGAGCGCTTTATCAGGAAAATACTGTTTTTGATTTGGACTTAGAGAATTTATTACTGCAAGCTTTTGACTGTTTGCGATCGCCGACTACAGAACAAATTGAAACAGGTAATTATGATGAAAATACAGCTATTGCTAATGCGAAGCAAGTATTTGAGCAGTTAGAAAATAAACTTGGGCATTCTCTTGAAGAAGCAGCAGAGTTTCCAGAAGTACCAATGGAACAGGGTGATATGGCTAAGTTCCTGTTTACAGAAGAAATACCTTCTGGTTTGCAGCGTTGGGAAAGTTTGTTAACTGGAAAAGTCAAAGGCGATAATGGTTTATCCCTTAAAGATGAATTTAAGAGACAAGCAGAAGTATTTGCGACTTTGGGAACAATGCTGAATTTGCCTGGGTTTACTTCTATTGCTCAAAGTACAATTAAAGCATTGGAAGTAAATCCAAAATATATAGCAAAAATTGCTCAACTAGCTTTAGCAGATTTTTGGGCAGGGCAAAAAGCAGTATTAGAAGGCGATCGCGCTCAAGGTGGAAAACCGAATCCAACATTAGTCAAATTAACCAAACCATTAAAATCTAAAAAAGCTGTAGCAACTACTAAGCAGAAAAAAGTTAATCAAGTTAATAAAAAATCTGACGTTGCTAATCCAAATCAAGAGCAAAAAGTAGAAACAAATAACAGAATAAAAACTCAAATATCTCAGATTGAAATACCGTTAGTCAATGTCTCTGAGCCAAAAAAATCTGCACTAGAAGTTACGGATAATAACAATTCAGAAAAAGTCAATCAAGCTACGAAAGTCGCCAATCAAAATCAAGGTAAAAAAACAGAGACGACTAATACAAATAAAACTCAATCCTCAAAAGTCAATCAAACTACGAAAGTTGCCAATCAAAATCAAGGTAAAAAAACAGAGACGACTAATACAAATAAAACTCAATCTTCTAATGGTAAAAAAGCATCAGTAAATATCTCTTCTCAACCAGATTCTGTAGTAGAAGTTACTCAAAATTCAAAGCAAATTCAACCAAAACAAACCACCTCTCAATCTCCATCTAATTTAGGCATTAGGATAGACCTTAAACGCCTAGAAATGTTGAATAATTTAGTCGGAGAATTAGCTACTCAAGATAATAGTTTTATTCTCCAAAATCAACAATCTCAAGCGTCAATAGAAAGTTTAGATAAAGGGTGGCAGAGATTTCATCAATTAATGGTACAATTTCAAGATATTACTGTCTTTTCTGAGAAACTCAAGAAATCCCAAAATTCTCAGAATAAAAAACTAGGATCTTTAATAGATATATTACCAAATCTTTTAGAAGAAATTGCTCAAATAGGAGAAGCAGTAGACGACATTAAATTATTACACCAGCAGGGTCAACAAATTGTCAAAAAAAGGCAACAAACCTTACAACAAATACAAAGTAATCTCAACAAAACTCGAATGTTACCTGTGGAATCATTATTCAATAGATTCCCCAGAATGATTAGAGATTTATCAGTGCAAAAACAAAAACAGGTAAAACTAGAATTAGTTGGGATGAATACTATGTTAGACAAAGCAGTTTTAGAGAAATTATATGACCCTATAGTTCATATATTAAGAAATGCTTTCGATCATGGTATTGAATCAGCAGAAATCAGAAAGGCAAATGGCAAATCAGAAACAGGAATAATTACTCTCAAATCTTATTATCAAGGAAATTATACTTATATTGAAATTAAAGATGATGGAGGGGGTATAGATGTTGAAAAAGTTCGGAATAAAGCCATACTTAAGCAAATTATTTCTGCTAGTGAAGCAGCAAAATTATCAACGAAACAGTTATATCAATTTTTATTCTATCCTGACTTTTCAACTAAAGAAGAAGTGAGCGATCTGTCAGGAAGAGGGGTAGGATTAGATGCAGTATTGCGTCAAGTAGAAGCATTAAAAGGGAATATTACTATTCAATCAGAAATCGGTAAAGGTACAAGATTTCTTCTGAGATTACCTTGGACTTTAACAATTACCAAATTATTAGTTTTTCGTATGGAAGGGAATTTATTTGCTATTCCTTTAGATATTTTAGCAACTATTATCTATGCCGATCCGACTGAGATTACAGTGAATAAAGAAGCTGAAGAAACTTATGATTGGAAAGGCAAAAAAGTATCAATAGCACCATCAATCGTATCAGATTATAATTATCCAATAGTCTTAGGAAATATCCAACAAAAAACTGTTGGATTTGGGAAAAACTCTTATGGTCAAAAATCTCAGGGAAAGGTAATTTTATTATTGATTTCCGAAGATACAGATACTATTGCTATCAAAATCGAACAAATATTAATGGAACAAAATTTGACAATTAAACCTTTTAGCAAACTTTTAACATCTCCATCATATTTGTATGGTTGTAGTATCTTAGGAGATGGTAGTCTAGTACCAGTTATCGACGGAGTTAAATTATTAGAAAAAACTTTAAATAAAACAGGAATAAAACGTCATAAATCACCAGGGATTCAGAAGCAGTTTAAACAGTCTACTTCCTCTAAATTAACCACTATTTTAGTAGTAGATGATTCTTTAACTACTCGTCAAACTATTTCTAAAACTTTGCAGAAATCAGGATATAATGTTGTCCAAGCTCAAGATGCTAAAGCAGGATTAAGACAGCTAGACCAAAATACTTATATTAAGGCTATTATTTGTGATGTGGAAATGCCAGAAATGAATGGTTTTGAGTTTCTGAGTCGTTGTCGTAAACAATATTCTCAGGAGGAAATGCCTGTATTAATGTTAACATCTCGTGCGAGTCAGCCTTATCGTCAGTTAGCTAAACAGTTGGGTGCAAATGACTATTTAACTAAACCTTATTTAGACCAAGATTTAATTAATAATTTACAAAAATGTTTGAGCAATTAATCAGGACTTAGTATCAATTTGATTAAAGTATTACTAAAGTAGTTTTGTTATTAGGAGTCAGGAAGTGATTTATAATATTTATTTTTTCTGATAGTAAAATTGTTCCATGATTGACTAAAAATAGAAATAATTATTAATAACTGACTTAATTTTTATTGCTGAGGTGCTAATAAGCATTTCCGTACCGGAATACTCCGCAAACAGCTATTAATATCATGTCCGGTTGAATAGTTATAAATAAATGAGGGAGGAGACAGGAGACAGGAGACAGGAGTCAGGAGGGAAGAGAGGAGAAGAAAGTATAAAAAGAAGAAAGTTTTTTTTATCACTGATTATCCGGACATGATAT
>JBCDJM010000155.1:0-17005 GCA_038747755.1 Cyanobacteria bacterium P01_H01_bin.35 | reverse complement strand
TCATCACCCACCTCCGGGAGCTTCAGCAAATGAAATTGACTATTGCTCTATCCGCAATACTAAAGAGAAAATTTTCATCACCCACCTCCGGGAGCTTCAGCAAATGAAATTGACTATTGCTCTATCCGCAATACTAAAGAGAAAATTTTCATCACCCACCTCCGGGAGCTTCAGCAAATGAAATGACTATTGCTCTATACACAATACTAAAGAGAAAATTTTCATCACCCACCTCCGGGAGCTTCAGCAAATGAAATGACTATTGCTCTATACGCAATAGTAGATTTTCACACATCTAGAAAGACTCACCTCAGACCAACCTACTTTTCCTTTTTCAGATATGGAGCGATCGCTCTAGTGCAGAATGGCGGAAATAACTGGCCAGTTACAAAATCCTAAAAGCCTTACTAATCAATACTTTTGACTTCCCCTCCTAGGAGTGGTTAGGGGTGGGTTGAATTTTGACTTTTAACTTCCGCGTAGCGGCACTAGACAAATCAAAAGCAGCTAATTTATTAATTCAAAATCAAAAAAATATTCATCAATATTGCTCTATAGGCAATAGTAGAGTCTCAACATTCTGGAAAGACTCAACCCAGAGAAAACTAACTTTTCCTGTTTATAGCGCTACGCATTAAGGTTAGGACATTTTAAATCCTATTAGCGGAGCTTTTCCCTATACGAAAAACCCTTTGACTGTTTGCTGTTCCCTGTTCCCTGTTCCCTATTCCCGATTCAAGTAGCGCTATAATTAATAACTAATTCAACTATTGCGCAATAGTTCTTATATTTTAGATAAAGTTAGCAGGGCAACGAAACGCCCAACTTCTATTTAATTGATAATTAATTCAACTGTTGCGCAACAGTTTTTAGACTTTATTCGTAAAATTGCTTATCTCTCATTTTTGACTACGAGCTTGTTTGACCATATCAATAAGAGTATGATGCGCATCTTCAGCATCCTTTAAACTATGGTCAAACTCAATTCTTATCGGTAAACTTTCCCCACTAACTTCAGCAGTTAAATTCATACCTTGAGCATCAATAGAAAGCATTTTGGCTGCTGTAGCATTGGCAGAATCACCAAATTTTTGAGCATATAAAAGTATCGCATCTTGATGGTCTTCATTCATGTGAGAACAAATGCGATTACTAATTTCAGAAGTAAATGAACCAGACATATTTTCAAATCCTTTTATGACTATTATTTGTCAGTATAAAGCAATCTAAAAAATTGATGTTAAAAATCAGCTAACAGAAGTATAGATTGAGCTATAAACATCGATAAAAATCCTAAGATAAGCCATATTCCCAGATCGAAGTAAAATTATATAATTTTATTCTAATTTATGAGTGCTTACTTAATCTCCTGACTCCTGACTCCTGTCTCCTGACTCCTATGGAGGAACTTCCTTTTTGATGTTGTGGAGCCAAACAGTGCCTCCAGCTAAAGTCCTATGCTTGAAATACTGAAGTTAATTTTTTTCATCCCTTTCAAAGGTGAGGCTTGAGACCAAAAAATTAGGTCATTGTCTATTTGGACTGTTTGGTATAATTCTAGATTAGCCAATTATTTTAGAATAATATAATTACTCAAAATTTTTAAACACTTTTTCCAAATTTATCCGGCCCTTGGTGAATCAAGCTATGAGATCTAAAATTTGTCAAATATTATATTTAAGATACTTTTTAGTTAGGAGTTAGGCAATCACCATTTCCCAAAAAATTATACCCAAAATCAGCAACGCCTAAAGTTTGTATATTTCACGAATTTAATAAAAGATTTATTATAGAATAAATATAGCTTGCTAGTATATAACTTAGTAGATTGAGTATAAAGACTTTAATTTGCAGCTAAATCAGGAAAGCTTCAAATTAAACATTTACGATTATGCCATTTTAAGTTATTTTTTTATATATTATCCTTCCTTAAAATCAATGTCAATGATCTATAGCGTTGTTAAAAAATTAGAGCAAAATATAGCTCAGTTAACAGAAGAGTTAAAACAAGAGAAAGCAGAACATCAGTGTACTAAAAATGCTCTCCAAAAAAGTGAAGTACGTTTACAAACAATCATTAATCAAACATCTTTAATTATTTGGGAAGTAGATTGTCAAGGTGTATTTACTTTTGCGCAGGGTCAATTACAAAAAGTAGGAATCATACCAGATAATTTAGTGGGATATTCAATTTTTTATCTCTATAAAAACAATCAAGAAATATTGGATAAAATTAACTTAGCAATGGCTGGAAATGAAGTTAAATGGTTTTGGGAAGCAGGAGATATCAGATATGAAACCAGAGTAATTCCCCAAATTTCGGAACTTGGTAAAATAGAAGGATTAAGAGTAATTAATATTGATATTACAGCCAGCAAAATAACCAAGTTAGAGATCCATAAAACCCAACAAGAACTAGAAGCAAAAGTTGCTGAAAGAACATCTGCGGTAAGAGCATCAAATGAAGAACTTATAGATGAAATTGTTAAACACAAGCAAGCTAAAGAAGAACTACTATATAGACTAAATTTTGAAGAGTTAATTACAACTCTATCAACCCACTTTATTAATTTAGCTACTGACGAAATAGATCAAGGTATTCAAGTAGCTCTGGAATGGATAGGAACCTTTAGCGGAGTTGACCGTAGCTATGTATTTTTATTGGATGAAACAGGTAAGTATATCAACAATGATTATGAGTGGTGCGCAACTGGAATTAAACCACAAATTCAACAAAGAAAACAAATACCAATTACAGCATTAGGAGAATGGGAAGAGCAAATAGAAAAGTTAGAAACAATTTATATTCCTAACACCGCTAAACTGCCAAAAGAACAATTGATAGCTAAAAGATTTTTGCGCTCCCAATCCATAAAATCTCTAATTGTTGTCCCAATTGCATATTGTGGTATTTGTATAGGATTTTTAGGCTTCGACTCAGTTAGAGAAGAAAAAAACTGGTCAGAAGATATTATTGCTCTATTAAGAATTATGGGAGAAATGTTTATTAATGCTCTAGAACGAAAACGAGTAGAACAAGCATTATCAGAAAGTGAGAAAAAATATAGGCATCTAGTAGAAACTTCCCAAAATTTAATTTGGTCTCTGGATACTCAGGGACGTTTTACTTTTGTTAATCAAGCAGCTAAACATATTTATGGTTATGAACCAGCCGAAATAATAGGTCGCTTCCTAACAGATTTTATTTATGAAGAAGAAGTAGAAAAAATCACACGAGAAGCAATAAATATCGCAGAAATACCAATTTTTGATCGAAAAAAATCCTCAAGTTTTCAGTGGGAAACAATCCATAAACGCCTAGACGGAAAACCTGTATATCTTAACTTTAATGCAATTACTTTAAAAGATAAACTTGGAGATTTTCAAGGTGTTATTGGTACTGCTATGGACATAACTGAACGCAAAAAATCAGAGGAGGCTCTCCAAAAGGCTAAAGACCAGCTACAGGCAGTATTAGATGCTGTACCTTGGTTCATTTCTTGGATTAGTTCAGACTTACGATATATAGGAGTAAATAAGCAATTAGCAAGCAGTTTGAATTTACATCCAGAAACATTTATTGGTCAAGAAATAGGTTTTCTTGGAAGTAGTTCAGACTTTGTTAAATCTATTAATGAATTTTTTGCTAGCTCAGAACAACAAATGTCTCATGAAATTGAAACAAAGGTGAATGGTAATGTCAAAAACCATCTAATTGTGTTTCAGAAATACGATGGAGGAAAAGCAGTAGTTTCAGTCGGAATAGATATTAGTGAGCGGAAACAAGCAGAAGCAATGAATATAAAGTTAATTACTTCACTCAAAGAATCTGAAAGAAAGTTTCGGAGTCTTTATGAAGCGACAAGTGATGCTGTAATTCTTCTAGATGAAAAAGGATTTATTGATTGTAATAGTGCTGCTTTAACTATGTTTAGTTTGAATCAAAAAGAAGAATTTTTGAGAAGTAAATTAACAGATTATTATCCAGAATATCAACAAAATGGGCAACCATCACAGCAGTTACTTAAAAGAAAAATAGCCAAAGCAATATGTAAAGGGAATAATCATTTTGAGTGGATTATCAAGAAAACAGATAATTCAGAATTTCCAGTAGAAGTTTTGTTAACTGCCATGAAAGTAGGAGATATTTCTGGAGAGAAAAAGTCATTCAACAATAGAGTGATCCAAGCTGTAATTCGTGATATTACAGAACGGAAACGAAATGAGGAACAAATTAAAGCATCCTTAGCAGAGAAAGAGGTACTATTAAAAGAAATTCATCATCGGGTGAAGAACAATCTACAAGTAATTTCTAGTTTATTAAGATTACAGTCAAGATATATTCAAGATGAGAGTGTTATGGAAATGCTAAAAGAGAGTCAAAACAGAGTTAGATCGATGGCTCTTGTTCACGAACATCTCTATCAATCAAAAGATTTATCTAGGATTGATTTTAGTGAATATATTCGTAACCTAGCTTCTCATATTTTCAAAGCTTATGAAGTTAAGGCAAGAGGGGTGAAATTAAATGTCAAAGTAGTTCCTGTTTTCTTAAATATTGATACCGTAGTACCCTGTGGTTTAATAATTAATGAGCTTGTCTCTAATTCTCTTAAGTATGCTTTTCCAGAAAAATCTTTAGGAGATATTTCTATAGATTTCAATTATTATGATAATAATGAAAATAAATTTATTCTCCAAGTTGGTGATAATGGCATTGGTTTTCCAGAAGTTTTAGACTATAAAAATTCGGGTTCTTTAGGATTACGTTTAGTTTGCTCATTAGTAAGACAACTCCAGGGAAAAATTGAAAAAGTTAATCAAGTAGGAACAGTTTTTAAAATAAGCTTTTAAGGAAGAAGGAAGAAAGTAGATAAGTCTATAGATAATACAGTTTAATTAAAGATTTTTTTGCAGTTATGCAATCTCAAGAGCTACTCTAATAGTTCCAGACCTTATGAGTTTTAGTTTTATCTAAAACGTATTGGATATTCCTATTTCTCCTAACTCCTAACTACTCCCTAAATATTATATAGGTTCATAAATAATGTCAAAATCAAGAATTATGATTGTGGAAGATGAGAGTATTATTGCTGAAGATTTAGCAGATAGTCTCAGAAGTATGGGATATACAGTTGTTGATATTGTTTCTTCTGGAGAAGAAGCAATTTTAATAGCAGCAGAAAAACAACCAAATTTAATCTTAATGGATGTAATGTTACAAGGAGAAATGGATGGGGTAACAGCAGCAGAACAAATTCAATCAAACTTACAAATACCCATAATATTCTTGACAGCTTACACCGATAATAAAACCTTAGAAAGAGTCAAAGCAACTAATCCTTTTGGTTATATTGTCAAACCCTTTGAAGAAAGAAACTTACATTTAACAATTGAAATAGCTCTGCAAAGACATCAGTATGACCCAATAACTCTCTTACCAAATCGTTCTTTATTTAGAGCTAGACTAAATGAAATTTTATCTCAAAAAAATCAAGCTAGTTTAGGAAATTTATGCAATATCAATGAATCTCATAAATATCAAAATTTTCCTAAAATACCTATCTTCTATATTAGCTTAGATAGAATTAATAGAATCAAAGTAACATTGGGGAGTAAAAATGGAGAATTGGTACTATGCAATATAGCAAAAAGACTTAAGGAATCTATTACTGGCATTGATATGTTTGCTCGTTTAGAAGCTGCTGAATTTGCCATAATTCTGAAGCCAGTAGAACAAAAACAAAATGCTATTAATATAGCTCAATCTATTTTAGATTTAATCTCTCAACCAATGGTTTTAGAAGGGTATGAAATTTATATTACTGCTAGTGTAGGAATTACCTTTTATCCATTAGATGATATAGAGGTGGATGAACTACTAAAAAATGCTAATGCAGCAATGTATCATGCTCAACAAAAAGGAGGAAATAATTACCAACTACATAAGTCAGAAGCAGTTGTAATTTCTCTAGAACAACTTGCTTTAGAAACTAATTTGCGTAATGCTTTAAAACAGTCAGAATTTCAAGTTTATTATCAGCCAAAAGTTAATCTTATGACTGGTAAAATTGCTGGAGCAGAAGCTTTAATTCGTTGGTGTCATCCAGAAAAAGGCTTAGTTTCTCCAGCAAAGTTTATTCCCTTAGCAGAAGAAACAGGGTTGATTATTTCTATAGGAGAATGGGTATTGCGTACTGCTTGTAATCAAACAAAAATCTGGCAAGAAGAGGGTTTTTTCCCATTCCAAATAGCGGTTAATTTATCTAGGCGACAATTTATGCAGAAAAATCTGCAAGAACGAATTATTAAAATCGTTGAAGAAGTAGAGTTGGAACCTAATTGTGTAGAGTTAGAAGTGACAGAAAGCCTAGTTATGCAAAATGAAAAGGCTGCAAGTAAAATGATGAAAGCTTGGCAAATGTTTGGAATTAATATATCTATGGATGATTTTGGAACTGGATATTCATCCTTAAGTTATCTAAGAGAGTTTCCATTTGATGTCATTAAAATAGACCGAAGTTTTATTCGTAATTTGACGGAAGATAGTAAGACAGAAGCAATTACAATTGCAATTATTCAAATGGCTCATAATTTAAACCTAAGAGTAGTCGCCGAAGGAGTAGAAACCGAAGCAGAATTAGATTTTCTTCAGAAACATAAATGTGACGAAATTCAAGGTTATTTATTCAGCCCTCCATTACCTACGTCCAAGTTTGAACAATTATTACAAGAAGGAAAAAAGTTAGGTTAAAATTTGAGGTCAGACAGGGAAGATGAAGTTAAAGGGTAAATGTTAAAGGTTAAAATTCTCAATTCAGAATGATAAATTAGATGACACTCGTCGTTTGAACAATTATGAAAAGAAGGAAAAAAGTTAATTGAAAATTTGAGGAGAAACAGGGAAGAGGAAGTTAAAGGTTAAAGATTAAAATTCTCAATTCAGAATTCAGAATGATAAATTAAATTATACTCGTCGAAAGCCACCAACCAAAACCCAAACCTAACCCAGAAATAATAGCCAAAATCAAAAAAGTCAAAAAACCATTAAACAACTCTATTAACTTCTCTCCAGCCACCATTTGAGCAATTACTCCAGCCACAATACCAATAGCTACCCATGACCCAATAATAATATCAGGTCCAGCACTAACCAAAGCGATCGCCACCTTCTTAGACCGAGTAGAATTCCAAGCAGCAGACCAAGCTCCAACCCAAGACCCCAAAACAAAGCCCAACATACTACCCACACCAGTACCAGTCTTTGAACCAATCACAGCATCAACTATTGTCCCAAAAACAAATCCACCAGCAGCCCAAACAATTGAACCGACTATCACCAGTAATATATTTTCTGCCCCATTGCCAGCTAAAAATCCCACCAAAGCAACTACTCCACCAATAGTCACTACAGCAGCAACTGTTCTGGCCTTTGGTTCAGTACCAGCAATTATCCCCAGACTACATCCCACAATAGCCCATGCTAAAGCAGTTATTATACCCCCCACATAATTCCCAGCTATCCAACCCGCTCCACCACCAGCACCTAACATAGCGATCACCCAACACCTCTGGGAACCTGACCCCTCAATTGCCAAAACAGTCATTCCCATCCATGCCACACCTTCAACCACGGCCCAAGTCCAAACAGGAGATTTAGAAATAACCAACACCCAGGCAGTCATAGCATAAAAAAGGAAAGTACCAATTAAGCTACCCCAAGGAATATCAGAAGTTGTTGAATGTGTCTGACGAGTGGATGTCTGAACATATTGGTGAGAGCCATAATTATCTTTATAATTTTGTGGTCTTTGAGGAGAATGAGGAGGAGTAGAAGGGTTAGGAGGAGATGGAGGGCGACGTGGTGTAGGTTTTGTTTGACTAGGAGTTGGTCTTGTTGGAGGAACTTGCTGTTGAGAATTACTTAAAAAATACCGTAATTTACGGTAAGCTTCATTAATCTCTTTCAGACGAACAGTAGCTCTTGCTTGTAGACGAGGGTTTTGGGCAAAGCGATCTGGATGCCAGACAAAGGCTAAATCTCGGTAAGCTTCTTTTACTTCTTCTAGAGAAGCACCAGGTTCAAGTTCTAGAATTTTATAGTATTGGTTTATTTCATCCACATCAGAAAAATACTCAGTAGTTAGTAGTATGGGATTATGGAAAGTCTTATATTTTTGAAGTTAGTTATGATATTTTTATCAAAACTAATCAACGATTACTTTCATTTTGACTTTAAAGTTACCAAAATGCCATATTGCTCTTCTGAGTTTAGAGTGCTAGAAATTAGCTAAAATTTCCCTGTACACAGAAAGAAAAAACTGGGAAAAATTTTTCTGCTCAGACCGAAGCTAGTATCTACTTCCTTTTCCTTAAAAATCTCAATTCAAAAATTGAAACCTCTCCAGAAAACTATAACGTTGCAGATATAGGTAATATTTTCCTACAGATAGAAAAGTCAAAGTTCTGAAAATCAAGAGACCTACCTAAAGCTAGTACCTACTTCCTGAAAAATCTCAATTCAAAAATCGAAACTTTCCAGAAAACTATAACGTTACAGATATAGGTCATATTTTCCTACAGATAGAAAAGTCAAAGTTCTGAAAATCAAGAGACCTACCTAAAGCTAGTACCTACTTCCTGAAAAACCTCAATTCAAAAATTGAAACCTCTCCAGAAAACTATAACGTTACAGATATAGGTCATATTTTCCTACAGATAGAAAAGTCAAGGTTCTGAAAATCAAGAGACCTACCTAAAGCTACTTCCTTTTCCTGAAAAATCTCAATTCAAAAATCGAAACCTTTGCAGAAAACTATAACGTTACAGATATAGGTCATATTTTCTACCAAAAAGAAAGGCAAAGATTCTCAAAATCAAGAGACCTATTTGAACCTAGTACCTACTTTTTGAAAATCTCAATTCAAAAATCGAAACCTTTGCAGAAAACTATAACGTTACAGATATAGGTCATATTTTCCCACATATAGAAAAATCAAGGTTCTGAAAATCAAGAGACCTATTTGAACCTAGTACCTACTTTTTGAAAATCTCAATTCAAAAATCGAAACCTTTCCAGAAAAATATAACGTTACAGATATAGGTCATATTTTCTACCAAAAAGAAAGGCAAAGATTCTCAAAATCAACAGACCTACCCGAACTTAGTACCTACTTTTTGAAAATCTCAATTCAAAAATCGAAACCTTTCCAGAAAAATATAACGTTACAGATATAGGTCATATTTTCCCACATATAGAAAAGTCAAGCTTCTGAAAATTAACCGACCTGACCTGACCTAGTATCTACTTCCTGAAAAATCTTCATTCAAAAACAGAAAAATATAACGTTAGAGATATAGGTAGGTAGGAAAACTAACCTTATAAAGATAAGTATACCTGAATCTCCAGCTAAAATAGAGCAAAATCTCAAAATATCAATCTCAAATGTCCGCTAACCCTCCTACCGCCCTTTTAATTGACGGCCACTCTCTCGCCTTTCGTTCCTACTACGCATTTGCCAAAAGTCGTAGTGGAGGCTTAAAAACTTCTACAGGTATTCCCACAAGTGTCTGTTTTGGCTTCCTGAAATCTTTACTCGAAGTAATAGACACCCAAAAACCAGAATACTTAGCGATCGCCTTTGATTTAGGAGAACCTACATTTCGCCATAAAGCTGATAAAAATTATAAGGCAGATCGACCAGAGCCACCAGAAGATTTAATTACTGACTTAGAAAATTTAAAAGAGCTTTTAAGAGCTTTTAATTTAACAGTTATTACTGCTCCTGGTTATGAAGCTGACGACATCTTAGGAACTTTAGCAAAAAGAGGTAGTGCTGTTGGTTTTCGGGTAAAAATTCTTTCGGGAGACCAAGATTTATTTCAATTAATAGATGTAGAAAAAGGGATTAGTGTTTTACATTTAGCTGCGGGTAAAGGTAGCACTCCTAAAGAATTTTTTGCTGAAGAAGTTAAGGAGAAGTTGGGTATTTTACCGACTCAAGTTGTTGATTATAAAGCTCTTTGTGGAGACAAGTCTGATAATATTCCTGGTGTTAGAGGTATTGGGGAAAAAACTGCTGTTAAGTTGTTGAATGAATATGGTTGTCTGGCAGAAATTTATGGTTCTCTGGATAAAATTAAAGGAGCAAATCAGAAAAAGTTAGCAGTAGGAAAAGCTGAGGCGGAGCATTCTCAGTTTATGGCAAAAATTGAAGTAAATGTGCCGTTAAATATTGATATAGAAGATTGTCAGTTAAGAAAATTTTCTCGGTCAGAAATTGAACCTGTTTTGCAAAGACTGGAATTACAACATTTCCTCAATCAAATTCCAGATTTAGAACAGCAGTTTAATGGATTGGTGGGGATTAACTCTTTGTCGGATGACTCGAAAAGTCAGCAGCAAGAAAAATTGGCAAATACTTTAGTTGAAGTAGAAAGTGATGATTGGTTTTTCAGTGCAGAAGATACAAAGGTAGCTCAACAGCAAATTTCTACAAAATCAGAAATTAAACCTCAAATTATTGATACTTCAGAAAAGCTAAAAGAGTTAGTAAATATTTTAAAAGAACAGAAAAATTTTCAGACTCCCGTCGCTTGGGATACGGAAACAACATCTTTGGAACCGAGAGATGCAGAGTTAGTTGGAATAGGTTGTTGTTGGGGAAAAAATATAGAAGATGTTGCCTATATTCCTACCGGACATAAAATTGGAAAAAATCTGGATAAGGTGAGAGTATTGGAGGCGTTAAAACCGATTTTGGAAAGTGCCGAATATCCGAAAGTTTTTCAAAATGCTAAGTTTGATAGATTGATTTTTCGGTGTCAAGGAATTAAGTTAGCTGGAGTTGTTTTTGACACAATGTTGGCAAGTTATGTATTAGATCCTGGAGCAAAACATAGTCTGGAAGAAATATATATTAGATATCTCAGAGATGTGGAAATAAGTTTACATAGTTACAAGGATGTGGTTTCTAGAAATCAAACTATTGCTGATTTAGATGTTCTAAAAGTAGCTGACTATTGTGGTACTCAAGTTTTTGTGACTTTTCAGTTAGTAGAAAAATTAAGAGCAGAATTAGAAAAAGCGGATAAAAATCAATCGACTGAGAAATCTTTGTACAGATTATTAGTAGATTTCAAACAACCCTTAGAATCTGTTTTAGCCGAAATAGAATCTCAAGGAATTAAAATTGATATTGAGTCTCTGCAAAAATTATCAGTTCAACTACAAAAAGAAGTAGAGAAAAATCAACCGACTGAAAAATCTTTATACAAATTATTAGTAGATGTCAAACAACCTTTAGAATCGGTTTTAGCCAAAATGGAATCTCAGGGAATTAGAATTGATATTGAGTCTCTGCAAAAATTATCAGTTCAACTACAAAAAGAAGGGGAGAAAAATCAACCGACTGAGAAATCTTTGTACAAATTATTAGTAGATGTAGAACAACCTTTAGAAGTTGTTTTAGCCGAAATGGAATTTCAGGGAATTAAGATTGATATTGAATACCTCAAAAAATTCTCAATGCAGTTGAAAAAAGATTTAGAGGAAATTGAAAAAAGAGCTTGTCAAACTGTAGATAGTCTAATTTTACAAGAACATCTCAAAACAGAAATTCAGAATATAGACCCCAATTCATTTACCAATCAACAAGAATTAAAAAAAGCAATATCCAGCCCCATACTCAAAGCATACATCAGCAAATTATCAAAACAGCAAAGACAAGATTTAGCAACTCTTAAAAAACAAATCAATCAAGCAGAAACCAACTACTTATTAAACCTTAACTCTCCATCTCAATTAAGCGAACTTCTGTTTGAAATACTGCATCAAAATCAGAAAAAATCTCGAAAAATTAAGACAGGTTACTCCACAGATGTAGTAGTCCTAGAAAAATTACAAACAGAACCAGAACATCACCCCATTATTGATGAAATATTAAATCATCGAACCTTATATAAACTCTTTTCCACTTATGTCGAAGCCATACCAAAATTAGTTCGTTCAGAGACTCAAAGAGTACATACAAACTTTAATCAAACTCAAACAGATACAGGCCGTTTATCTTCTTCCGAACCAAACTTACAAAATATTCCCATTGGCACAGAATTTTCTCGGCAAATTCGTCAGGCATTTCTACCAAAAAAAGATTGGTTATTAGTATCAGCAGATTATTCCCAAATTGAATTAAGAATCTTAGCACATTTGAGTCAAGAACCAGTCTTAATAGAAGCCTATCAAAATAATCAAGACGTACATACAGTCACAGCCAAACTATTATTTGAAAAATCAGAAATTTCATCAGAAGAAAGACGAGTTGGTAAAACAATAAACTTTGGCGTAATCTATGGAATGGGAGCGCAAAAGTTAGCCAGGTCTGTCAAAATAACAGTCAAAGAAAGTAAACAATTTTTAGAAAGATATAAACAACAATATTCACAAGTATTTGCCTATTTAGATAATTTGAAAAAACAAGCGATCGCTCAAGGTTATGTAGAAACAATATTAGGTCGTCGGCGTTATTTTGAATTTGAATCTAAAACTCTCCGCGATTTAAAAGGTAAACAAATAGAAGAGATTAATTTACAGCAATTAAAACTCGGTCAAAATGATGCTCAAATTTTAAGAGCAGCAGCTAATTCTCCAATTCAAGGTTCAAGTGCAGATATTATCAAAATAGCTATGATTAGACTAAATGAAATATTGAAAAATTATCAGACAAAATTATTATTACAAGTACATGATGAATTAGTATTTGAAGTACCACCATTAGAGTTGGAAGAAGTGCAACAAGTGATTAAATCTACAATGGAAAATGCTGTAAATTTAAAAGTACCTTTAATAGTAGATATTCATGGGGGCCAAAATTGGATGGAGGCTAAATAGGGTTGAATGAAAAAGTCTTTTTAAGGAGTCGGGGAGTAATTTTTTTGCAATTGTCTGCCTAAAATGCTAACTTTTTGAGCGTGAAGAGTTGAAAGATGATCACTTTTTTTGACCGACAAAGGCTAAAACCTTTATTTGTAATATTAGAAAGTTTTCATCCTGCGAAACTCTCATAAATATAGCAATCAGGAAAAATATGTGAGAATTTTTATGATAGAAGGATTTTCGGTTGTATATCTGCAAAAAGTGTGATAAAATAAAATTTTGCTAGCCCTGTTTGCCCATATACATGATTTTTTATTCAACTAAAATATTAGAGTCTAGAATAGCTCTAGTATTATTTCTCAGCTCAGAGCAAATCTTGTAGAAAGGAAAGTCAATCTAAAAGATATTAAATAAGTTCTATACTCAGCATCTTTCCTATTCCCTACCCTTATGCTAGACTCCTGAATATAGTTGAATAAAAATTTTTCTTTGGGTAAATTAATGAATGCCAAAAAATTAGTTTTAGGTGGAATTGGTTTAATATTAGGTAGTGCAGTGGTGGCAACTGCTGGCAGTGTAGAACTTAGTCTCGAAAAAGAACAAGTAATCTGTAAATTGAAAGAGACAGTAGAGGCACAAGAAAAAGATGGTAAAAAATTAGTATTTTGGCCGCTAATTGGAAAAGTTAAAGAGAGAGTAGAAGTTCCCTTTACAGCAGAATTATCCGCAGATGTATCTTACACTATCCTCGCAGTCTGTGATGATAATTGTAGTAACTTAAATTTAAACTTGGAAAATAAACAACGTAATAAAATACTAAATGATGAAAAACAAGATGGCATTCCAGTAATCTCTTTTACTCCCACGGAAAATAGTGATTATCGGATTACAGCACGACCAGATAAATGTACAACCGAAAAATGTGAATTTGGCATGGCTTTATTTGTACCTAAAAGTGTAGATCTAGATGTAGCATCTGAACTCCCAAAAGAGTTATATCTATTTAAGTTTTGCCAGGAATAAACAAAAAATTAATTTACCGAAAAGAATTATTTTTGTAAAATTTATAAATTAACTTTAATGCAATTAAAATTATTAAAAGGTCAGTGGTCTTAATATTTCAAGGGCAGAAAAAAGGAAATTTAATTCTAATGCAGAAGGAGATAGTTTTTTGTTACCGCACAAATCTGTTAAAACTACCTGGCATATTTGCGGAGCATTCTATTAAGAAAAAAAAATTTCTATGGAACATGAAAAGGGCAGTTCCTCTGCAAAAGGTTAACTAAAATTATCTACCATTGATTCTCCTGAAACTTCTCATTAAGAGACACTGCGGAATTAGTAAACCTTGTATTTTCTAACCAAGAAAAAATGCTCCTATTGCAATATATTACTAACTATTCTACACCAATTAATTTTAAAGAGTTCTCACACCGATAAATGACAGTATATGTAAGCATTCAGCTATTAGCACTCAGCTATTAGCACTCAGCTATTAGAACTCAGCTATTAGCACTCAGCTATTGCTAACTGGCGTAATTTTCAAGGTTTTTATCTACTTTTTGATTACCCGCGACCTATTTAGGATTGCTATATATACTCTAAATATTATAGCAGTTTTCATGTTTTTTAGAGTACAGAGATTTGACTTTGAAGGAAGAAGGCTTTAGTTATCTAGGAGAGAAGGAAGAAGTAATGCAAGTCAACATGAGTGAAAACCGCTATAAACAGTTTAGCTGATAGCTGATAGCTGATAGCTGATAGCTGACGGCTGAATGCTTACCACTATATAACTAGGCCCTAGGGAATAGGGAATAGTAAACTGTAAAATGATTTTTCGTATAGGGAAAAGCTCCGCTAATAGGATTTAGAAATGTCCGCGCTCTTTGCTTTGACTGCTATAAAAGGTAACTCTAAAGTTTTCCGGACTTCTAGTCGGACTTGTTGAATAAAAAGTTCTACCAATAGTATCATCAATAATCTTACATCCCAAATTGCAAAATAATGACCTGAAATTTTTGTCAATTTCAAGTTTAAGTGCTAATACGATTTTACTTTTGTATTTTGTATTTTGTATTTTGTATTTTTGATTTTGACTTTTGATTTTTAACCAATTATTATAGACTGTAGATTGTTAAAATATGTCTAGGGGCATAGCAACAAAAAAATTTAATTAGAAAGTGATTTTTTTCTAAAATTATCCAGGGATAAAGAATATATACTTATTCCTGGAAAGTAAAATAGTAAATGTCTTGTAAAAAAGTGCATCTCATGGTACAGGGAAAAATTATACTGATATAGTATTAACCCCCTAGAAGTAATCAAATAATTTCTACTAATAAGGTCGCGTGTGAATATTAGATTAGAATAAAATATACCTATATGATTAGGGCCAAGGAATACCAGAGCAGATGTCATTAACTTCCATATCAAGAAAACAGTCTATGCTCCAGCAACAAACCGGATCAAAACATTTGCTGAGTAGTATAGGAATCAGAAAAAAAATAGGTTTTGGCTATGCTCTGGCAATCAGTATTGCTACTGTAGGAGTTTTGACGGGGCGAATATTTGAGTTAAATTATAAAAATCAAATTAGAACACAAATAGAACAAGCTCAAGAACAAGTAGACTTACTCACAAATCTCACAAAAAAAGTATTAAGAGTTAGTATCCTGCAAAAAGAGTTGCCTAGCTTAATCAATAACCGGACAATTTTAGAAAAAAAAATATCCTTAGAATTATCAAGTTTTTATGAGATTAATACAATTATTAAACAACTAGAATCGAGCCTAGAAATTGAAGATAAAATTGTCAATAAAAACAGAGATTCTGTTCAGCTTCAAGAATTTATCCAAACTTATGTTAATTCCCTAGAAGTTTATGTTCAGCAACTAGAAAGTTTAATTCAAGAAATTAAACAGATACCACCTCAAACAAAAGTAGAAACTTCATCACTTCCATCACTAAGTAAAACTACTAATAGTGAAGTTGCCATAAAACTAGAAAAATTATCACAAGATTCAGAACAATTAGCTATAGTAGCTCATCAGAGAGTAAAACAAGGATTTAAAGATTATCAAACAACAGAAGAGTTAGGAATACAAATATTAATAGCTAGCATCTTACTGTCAGTAATAACTGCAGTAATGATGGCTATCTATACTAGCAAGTCGATCGCAACTCCCTTAAAAGTAATAACCCAAGTTGCTGAACAAGTTACAGAAGAAGCTAACTTTGAACTACAACTTCCTGTAACCACAGATGATGAAATAGGAGAATTAACAGTATCTCTGAATGAGTTAATTGGTAAAGTAGGAGAATACACAGAGCAACTTCAGGAAGCAAAGCTTAAAGCAGAAGCAGCAAACCGTTCTAAAAGTGCTTTTCTAGCTACCATGAGTCACGAACTTCGTACACCCCTCAATGCAATTATTGGGTATAGCGATCTTCTTTATGAGGATGCTATGGAAGAAGGATATGAAGATTTCATGTCCGATCTAGAAAGAATTAAGCTAGCAGGTACACACCTCCTAGAAATGATTAGTGATATATTAGATATTTCTAAAATAGAAGCAGGTCAAGTTACACTTTATTTAGAAAGTATTGACGTTAATAAGCTAGTTCAAGATGTGGTTGGTACAGCTAAAAATCTTACTGAAAAAAAAGGTAATAAATTTCAATTAGTTTTAGGAAAAGACCTGGGTAATATGTATGCAGATATGCCAAAAGTAAGACAGGTATTGATAAATTTACTGGGTAATGCAGCTAAATTTACAGAAGATGGTGTAATTACACTCAAAGTTGAAAAGGTCAAAAAGAGGAAACCCAAAAATCCTCAAAATCAAAATTCAGGATTATTAAATAATGAACAAAATTACATAGTTTTTCAGGTAATTGATACTGGTATTGGAATGACAGAAGAACAGTTAAAACATATATTTAAACCTTTTACTCAAGCAGATGCTTCTACTACTCGTAGATATGGTGGTACTGGTTTAGGATTAGCAATATGTCAACGTTTATGTGAGAGAATGGGGGCTGAAATTTCTGTGAAAAGTAAGTCTGGAAAAGGTTCGACATTCACTGTTTGGTTTCCTGAAAGAGTAATGATATAATTAATAATTAATAATT
>JBCDJM010000154.1:0-17101 GCA_038747755.1 Cyanobacteria bacterium P01_H01_bin.35 | reverse complement strand
TGCCGGCATTTTGATTAACATCTCCGATAATATTGCCCCCGGCAGTTTGATTATTATTAACATTATTGCCGGCATTTTGATTAACATCTCCGATAATATCGCCCCCGGCAGTTTGATTATTATTAACATTATTGCCGGCATTTTGATTAACATCTCCGATAATATCGCCCCCGGCAGTTTGATTATTATTAGCATTTTCACCAGCATTTTGATTAACATTTCCGATAATATCGCCCCCGGCAGTTTGATTATTATTAGCATTTTCACCAGCATTTTGATTAACATCTCCGATAATATCGCCCCCGGCAGTTTGATTATTATTAGCATTATTCCCAGCATTTTGATTAACATCTCCGGTAATATCCCCGCCAGCGTTTTGAGTATTGTTGGTATTATTCTCTGCTGTTTGATTAATATCTCCTGTGGTTTGATCTCCACCTGAGTTAATCTCAATATTGGCATCTCCTGCTCCGGCATTTTGATTAATATCTTCTGTTGTAATATCTTCTGTTGCTTGTAACCTTAAGGCTCCTATTGAACCATCTGAGCTGATTTCAACAGCATAGGTTTGAATTGAGCCATCTGTTGCTGCCACATTAATTTCACCAGCAGCAGTTGTACCGATAGAACTTAAATTTCCTGTGCCTACTTCTTCAGCATTGATAATTATACTACCACTACTTCCTTCCGGTGCTTGTGTCGTAACATTACCTGTATTTACTTGTGCTGTTTGACTCTGAATAGTTAAATTGCCACTTTCGGTTATGCCAAAAGATGATACATTTCCTAAATTCACGCTTTCTGAAGCATTAATTTCTATGTTTCCTCCTTGTCCTGCCTCTGAGAAAGAATCTATTTCTCCTCCAGTGGCATCAATGCTGCCTGTTTCACTCTCTACTTTTATCCGGCCTCCCTGTTGCATTCCATCGGAACGAATTCCCTGAAGATTAATATCTCCAGGGCTTGTGAGGGTGATGTTTCCTGCTATCCCCTCTGTAGAATAGCTACTGAGATTTCCAATTATTTCTATACTGTTTTGACTGCGACTTTCGATTTCGATAGCACCCCCTTTTTCCATTCCTTCTGAACGAATACTACCTGTATGGACATGGCCTTCTGCGTTGAGAGCGACGCTGCCTCCTTCTCCCCTTTCTGAAAATGTTTCTATAGGTTGGGTGGCGTCTATCTCTCCTTGTCTGCTAATGATTTCTATATTTCCACCAGTGGTTGGTTTTTCTTGGTTGAGGGCGCTAGCTTCTAGTTTGCCTGTCGTAATGTTTCCTGTAGCTTCGATGATGATATCTCCCGATCCATCTGGGGAACGGGAGTTAATTTTGTCAGCACTGGTATCTACTGTACTGTTTTTACTGCTAATAATAATGTTTCCTGCTATTCCTTGGGTGGCTTCTTCTTCTGGTATGGGAATCAGAGTGAAGTTATTGTTGACTGGTATTTCTTCTCTAACAAACCCTGATGCTAGGTTAATTTCACCTGTTTCTATTGCCCCATCTGCAATAATATTGATTGTTCCTGTGTCGCCGTCGTCTGCTCCGGAGTATATTCTTGCTCCTACAGTGTTAATATTGTTGCCTGCTTGAAGGGTGATATCTCCTCCTTTGCCAGGGTTTTCGGTCTCACTGTTGGTTGATGGTTCGGAGGCAGAGATGATATTGGTGTTCTCTGTTAGGTTAATGTTATTTCCTGCTTTGAGGTTAATTGTACCTCCGTCAGCATCCGCAAAGGTGTATATGTTGTTGGCCGTGATGTTTCCACCAGCCGCTTCCATTGTGACGTCACCTCCGTTGCCGCCTCCTGAATAGTTAGCTAGAGTGCCAGCGGATGTGTCTATATTTCCGGTTTCTGATGTAATAGTAATTTGACCGCCTTGTTGTTGGCCGTGGGAACTTATGGTATCATCGGTAATAATATCTGTTTTTGCTTGGAGGGTGACATCTCCAGCATTGCCTTGGTTGGAAAATGATTGAATTACTTTGGTAGCATTAATCTCTCCTTGTTCGCTGGTAATGCTAATGTTACCTCCGTCGGCGGTTTGGGTGTTATTGTTGGCTTCAGAAGTGATAATGCCTGTGGTTATGTTGTTTTGCGCTGTGATTTCTATTGACCCTGCGTTTCCAGCATTAGTGCTTTTGGCTGAAATAGTGCTATTTGGGGCACTCATTTCTCCTGTTTTAATGGTGATAGTTCCTCCCTTTCTTGCACCTGTGGTTTCTGTGATAATTTGACCTTCTAGTTGGAATGCTTGAGTGGGGTTGATGTTGATGATGCCTCCCTCTCCACTATTAGATGTAGATGCAGATATGGTGGTATTTTCGGCTATAGTGAGGTTTTGAGTGTCGATGTTGATAGTTCCAGCCTTTCCTGTGCCTGTTGTTTCAACTGTTATACTACCTTCACCGAAAATATTTATATTTTCTGGGGCAAATATCTCAATGTTACCTCCGTTACCTGTGGATGTAGTGCGGGCAGAGATAAAGCCGTTTTCGCTGAAAGTAATATTCAGGTTGGGGTCAAATTCACCTAGTTCCTCCCCTACTCCCTTATAGGGGTTGAGAGTAAGAGTGCCTGCTTCTGCTGCTCCTGCGGTTTCAGCGAATATTCCTAGGGCACCTGAGATATTGAGGTTGTTAGCTTCAATGTTGATGTTGCCTCCTCCTGCTTCATTGGTGGAGTTGGCGGTAACTGTGGCGCTAATTTGAGCATTTTCTCTAATATCTATGGTATTAGCTGTAATATTGATAGTTCCTGGTTTACCTCCTCCCCTGCTTTCTGTAGTGAGGCTGGTAGTTTGGTTGAGGTCTAAGGTTTGAGCTTGAATTTCAATTGTGCCTGCGTTTCCTGCGCCCTCGGTGTCGGCTTGGAGTTGACTTCCGTTGGTGAGTTGAATCTCTTGGGGAGTTTTGATTGTTATATTTCCCGCATCTCCGTCATCGCTGGTAATAGCAAAGATGTTGCTGTTGTCGAGGGTTATTGTGCCAATACTTGTTATTGTGACATCTCCAGCGCGTTCGTCTCCTTTGGTGTCACTTTGAATGTTAACGTTATTGAGGTTGATGTTGCTCGAACCGTCGATAAATACATCACCTGACTGACCTGATTCACCTACGTTAACTGTTATTATATCTACATTTGGGATTTGTATTTCTACTTGTTTACTGGTGATGATGGAGAAATCATCAAGTACAAGGTCTCTTTCTTGTTGACTTTCTATCCTAACTTCCCCTGATTCTTGCCTGGAAGATGTTGTAAGTATTTCTCCATTGCTGAGGCTTTTGATAGTAATGTTCACATCTCCACCCTCTCCGGATTCGTTTGTTCCTACTGCGAATGTTCTGATTCCCAAGTTTTCTAATTCTGTGGGGTTAATAAATTCTATGCTCTCTGCCGAGACAGATATATTTCCCCCATTCCCTGAGTTGCCTTCTTTTGAAGCGGAAAAGGAATTAAGCGCTCCTGTTGTGATGTTGCCTCCTGCCGAGACAGATATAGCTCCCCCATTCCCTGAGTTACCTACTTCCGAGAAGGAAAAGGAATTAAGCGCTTCTGGCACTTCTATTGTAATGTTGCCTCCTGCCGAGACGGATATAGCTCCCCCATTCCCTGAGTTTTCTCCAACATCAAACAAAAAAGGTACAGAAGAGGAATCAAGCGCTCCTGTTGTGATGTCGCCCTCTGCCGAAACAGATATATTTCCCCCATTGCCTAAGTTAACTCCAGAGGAGGATTTGACCGATGCTGTTATGGTGATATTTTTGCCTGCTGACACAGATATATTTCCCCCATTTCCTGGGTTAGCTCCAGATTCAACACTAGAATCAAGGAATTCATTCAAACCAGTATCATCAGGTTTAATGAGATTAATATTACCCTCAGCAGTAAGAGTAATATTACCCCCATCCCCTTCTAACACACGGGAATTAATCCTTTGTGTAGTATCAATATCACCTCCAGCAGTAAAAGTAATATTACCCCCATCCCCATTCCCTGAAACATTAGAATCAACGCTTTCTGTAGAAATATTACCACTGGCAGTGAGAGAAATATCACCTCCATCCCCTTCCCCATTAAGAACATTGGAAGTAAGAGTTCTTTCTATAATAAGATCGCCCTCGGCAGTCAGAGAAATATCACCCCCATTCCCATTTTGACCAACGCTGGAATTAGGTCCTTCTGTAGAAATATTACCCCCAGCAGTGAAAGTAATATCTCCTCCATTCCCTTCAGCAGAAACATTAGACTCAACCCTATCTGTAGAGATAGAGCCACCAGCAGTCAGAGAAATATTACCTCCATCCCCATTCCCTTCCTCAACATTAGACTCAACCCTATCTGTAGAGATAGCGCCATCAGCAGTCAGAAAAATATTGCCTCCATTCCCATTTCCTGCAACAATACTCGAATTAATTCTTCCTGTATTGATAGCGCCACCAGCAGTCAGAAAAATATTACCTCCATTCCCGTTTCCTTCAATAACACTCGAATCAACCCTATCTGTAGAGATATCACCCTCGGTAGTCAGAGAAATATTACCTCCATTCCCATTCCCTTGAGCAACGCTGGAATTAAGACTTTCTGTAGAGATATCACCTTCGGTAGTAAGAGAAATATTACCTCCATTTCCATTCCCTTGAGCAACGCTGGAATTAAGACTTTCTGTAGAGATATCACCCTCGGTAGTCAGAGAAATATTACCTCCATTCCCTTCAACAACACTAGCATTAATCTCAGTTGTCGAAATACCACCTTGAGCAGTAATGGTTACATTAGCCCCATCCTCATTAACAGATGAAGCATCCAATGAAAATGTATTAATATTGCCGGAGATAGAATTAAGGTTAATATCACCCCCAATTGCTTGAGGAGAACTAGAATTAATTAGACCAGTTATAATATTGTTGTTAGCCTTCAGGTCAACTATTCCTCCGTTAGCAGTTTCGCTCAAACTGTGGATATTTCCTACACTAAGATCGCCATGAGTTGCTTCTATATTAATCGTCCCACCATTTCCTCCACCACTCTGAACAAGAGGACTACGCAGCAATAGTTGTGTACCTACGGCAGTTCCCCAGGGAGCTGTATCACCTGCTCTGTATAAACTGCCACTATCTTCTTCAGCAAAAGTATCTGTAACTATTAAAGTCCAAGTTCCATTGGGGTTCTCTCCATTAAATTCTCCTAAACTTCCTTGTGGAATATATGTACCATTAAACGGAGCATTACCAGATGCAATACTTGTAGAAGCATCATCATCCAGCACAGTATCCTGAAAATTGTCTCCATCACCACCAACAAACTCAAACAAGGTTATTTGCTTGCCTGCGGGTGATTCGAGAGTAACTTGTAGGTCTTCATCGAAAGTATGTTCGGCAGAAAAGCGTACATCTAGATTTTCTATAGTTCCTAAGTCACCCTCTACAGTAAAAGTAAATGTTGCAGTGTCCGTACCTTCTAGTGGTATCGGTCCTCCCTCATCGACATCTATAGTTGCCAACAACTCCCCACCAGAAGAAACAGGCAACCAAGAGGTATCAATATTTCCCAAAATAATACCAGCACCTGCAATAGTCAAATTCCTTCCATTCGTCTTAATAGTATCTGCCCCATTCTCAAAGGTATTCGGATCGCTATCAACATCTGCCTCATTATCCAACATTTCCACAACACCAACTCCATCCCCATCGACATCCGCACGAAATTCTATCTCGCCTCCCCCAGGCAAAAATTCCAATACATTATCTTCTATATCTTCAACTGTAATATCATTTGTCGCTTCTAACTTAACATCTGCATCCCCAGAAGTTTCTCCAAATTCATCATTGATCCTAATATTCGTAGCAGACAAGGAAACACTTTCTCCGCCACCTTTTATTCCACTACCCGTAGCAACAATATCTCCCGTCGCTTCAATATTTATCGAACCATTTGTATTAGTAATTTCTGTATTTTCTGTCGCTTCAACCTCTGAATTATTCTCTACTATTTCCTGAGTCGAAATAGTTTCAGTTAAAGTCACATCTCCATCACTTTGAATTTCAATATCTCCCGCAGCAGTAACAATACCATCCACATCCTCACTCACACCACCAATATTCACATTCCCTACATCAAAAAATACTCCACCACTGCCAGAAACCGCCTCTAAATTTTCTACATCCAACCGTAAAGGTGCATTAGTTAAACCTATTCCTCCACTGCCATTCGTTTCAAATAAAACACTCCCGGCATTAATCAAAGAATTATCAGAAATCCTGGCAATATTTCCCCCATTAGCATTAACTAAAACCTCTCCCGTTGTAGTTAAGTTTGCCAGATTTATATCTCCTACTTCTCCTAAATTTCCTAACTGAATATTAATAGTGCCACTTCCAGCATTTAATATTGTTCCATCTAATTGATTTATCGAAGCTGCCCCGTCAGAACGGTTAGCAATATTCATCTCATCGTTATTACCAAGTAAGTCAATATTTCCATTGCCAACTGATGTATCAATATCCGCATTTATATTAATAGTTCGACCAGCTTTTAATTCTACAGATGACTCAGTTTCTATATTTTCATTTATTGTTATATCATTATCAGCTTGGAGAATAATATTACCCTCAGAATTTTCTAGGGAAGTGTTACTTTCTGAGCCTCCTAAAATGATATTTTCTGGGTCTAATAAAATTGTGCCTGGAGTTCCTAAAGCCGCAGTAACATCCACAGCTCCCTTAAATATTAATTCTTGTTTTCCCGATACTTCAACAAACCCTCCATCTCCAGAAACTTCTCCACCTTTGGCACTAATATTTCCCCAAAAATTAGTTATTCCATCTGACCAAATTATGACTTTACCTCCGTTACCATTTGTGGTGGCGTCCGCAGAAATAATTGAGTTATTGTTAACAAAAGTTTGTTCAGAATTGGGAACTATACCATTACCTTGAAAGTCGCCACCAATTAATACTGTACCACCTCCGTTGATGCCATTGGCGTCGATCTTGGCATCAATAACTGCTACGCGATTGCCTAATACATTAGTATGGCCTCCTATGTTATTCCCCACATTACCTGTGTTTGAAAGGGTGGAAGCGAAAGTTGTTGATACATCTATGTTTCCCCCAGCAATTGCTGTTCCTGGTAAATCAGCTACTATTGTATTTGAATCTGTCAACACCACATCACCATTAGCATTAACAATTACAGATGTGGCTTGAGCTATTTCTCCGCCTGTTAAAAGCTTCGGTAAGGATAGGGGGGTAAGCTCAGAAATATCCTGTCCACTGGCCAAAGAGGAGTTGAGTTCTAAACTTAATAAATGTCCCACTTGAGATATTCTCAGGATGCTACCACCTGCTACTGCTGTGATGTTTATATTTCCCCCTGCTGTGGAAAGTTCTCCAGTATTAATAACTGTGCCACCCAATAAGGTTAAATTTTCTCCTGGGTTTAAGCTTAGGTTTCCTTCATTAACTATAGCACCTGGATTAGACACCTCAAATCTATATCCACTGGGAGTTCCTACTAGATTTGAATAGTCGTTTGTTCCTATTGCTTTAAACCAAAAGTTATTGCTATCAAAGCCAATACCTGTGGCAGTAGTAACGCTGAATGAGCCGGGTATGTTGAGGCTGCCGTTGGGGCCGAACATTATGCCAGCAGGATTCATTAAGAAGAGGTTGGAGTTACCCCCAGTGACTTGGATGAGACCATTAATATAAGAGGCATTCCCTCCTGTGACTCTGCCTAGAATGTTGCGGATGTCTGGGGTGGTAAGGAAATTTGCGGTTTGGTTGGTGTGGACGTTAAATTTGTCGAAACTATGGAATAGGTTTGCCCCATTATGAGTGCCACCTTGAATATTAAACTGGTTGCCGTTTTGATTTACTGTTGTTCCTGTACCATCGTTTGCCGGAGTTATAGGTTGGGAGTTGGCGGGGAGTCCTGCTGTTAATGAGCTTAAAATTATAGTCAGAGCAGTTATAGTGATAGTGGAAGATTCTAATATATTAGTTTTCATAATAAACTTCTGCAATTGTAGTAATTAGGTAGGTATAAATAAAGGTTAAAATAAAAAATATGAAAAAGAAGCTATAATCTAGTTTCTAAGAGATTTTTACCGTCTTGAATTTTAATTGCTATTGTACCGATAATTAAGCCCACCTACTTATTTATGTTAAGTTAGTTATATCGCCGTATTTGTTTTTATGACTTATTATATCAGAGTATAGCATTATATAGCAATCAGGAATGAGATGTGAGAATTTTTATGATAGTTAGTTTGAGGTGAAAATCTTAAAAATTCTGACTCCTGTAGGGACGTTGCTTGAGCATTAATGCGTTTTCCGTTCCGGAATGCTCCGCAAACATATCGCATAGCATTTTGCTGGCGCGACATATAAAGCGGAAGCTCTGCGTTAGCAAAACGTCCCTACGACTACTGACTCCTAACTTCTACCAAAATCTTACAACTTAAATATGATTGCTATAGTTCTTTGTTATGCCAATATAGGACGTATATTAAATTTTAAAAAAGCAGTTACATCTTAAATTTGCGATTTATTCCTACAATTAAAAACTTGATACATCCCATAATTTATAAATATTACATTCTTTTACCTCTTTATTTTGATTATGTTTTTCTTAATATAGCAATTAGGAATGATTTATGAGATATTTAAGAACAATTGAATTGAAGTAGCATTCAGCACTCAGCTAGCCTCCTGGGTCGTAATATCATGTCCGCTAATTATTCCTAATACCAAACCTGCCACTGCTGCTGCACACAGCACTCCCCAAAAACTACCAAAAATAGCAGTAAAGATATCAAAAATTAAATGTTTGTAGTGCGAGCATCTTGTTCGCTATTGGTCTCCTTATTAATAGACATCTCCGATAATAAAAAATCAAATCAATTATCGGGTAAAAATCATCAATTCTTTCTCCCTACTCCCTACTCCCTCTTTTCCGGAGAGGTCTAATGTATAATCTGTTGTACTTTCGGGCTGAAGACCTACTATAAGCTTAATTATTAGCTATTATGGGATTTGCTAAAAATACCAAACTCCTTATCAACTTAAGCATTTA
The DNA here is from genome assembly GCA_038747755.1 of Cyanobacteria bacterium P01_H01_bin.35. Taxonomy (GTDB): domain Bacteria; phylum Cyanobacteriota; class Cyanobacteriia; order Cyanobacteriales; family Microcoleaceae; genus Trichodesmium. The sequence continues at coordinate 8,017 of JBCDJM010000154.1, read as the reverse complement.
TTGTATAACTTAAAAATATATAATTTTTACCAAAAAATAACGTTTTAATTCTACATTTTAAAATAGATAAAAATAAGAAAAATATGTATTTAAATTCTCCTACTTGAGTAGGAGATACTGTTAACCGATAACTGAAATTACTGGTTTGTTACTAATTGCTTTTCCTCGGCTAAATTGTTTAAACTAAAAGTTTTCTGATTCCAAAAATAAGCTCCAATACCAACTACCAGATTAGCAAAACAAGCAGCAGCAAAAACACCATTTATCCCAAATAACCAACTTCCCAAATATGCCAAAGGTATATACAAAAATAACATCCTTGTGATAGTCATAAACATAGAACTTAAAGGTTTCCCCAAAGCATTAAAAGTCACACTAGAAATTAATATAATTCCCACAGCACCATAACTAATAGGTACTATCAAAAGATATTTAGCAGCAACTTTTACAACTTCGGGATCTTTATCAAATATCGCAGCAACCCAACTACCTCCTATACCCAGAGCGATCGCTACTATAAATCCCCAAAACAAACAAAACTGAAACCCTAAGCGCAAACTAAAATGCACGCGGTCATACTTTTTCGCACCCCAATTTTGTCCAACAAATGGACCGAAACTAGCAGATAATGCAAGTGGGAGAATAATAGAAAATATTTCTACCTTAGAAGCAACACCAAAACCTGCCACTGCGGCAGTGCCATAACTTGCCATCAAGCTAGTAATAAAAGTCATAGAAATTGGCGTAATCATATTTGTACCTGTGGCAGGTATACCTATATAAAGGATATTTTGCCAATTTCGGAGGATAACCTTAAAGCTAGGCAACTCCCAACAAATCATCTTTTCGCGGTAGTGCAGAACAAACAAAGAAGCTACTAAGGTAATTGCTCTACTAATAACAGTTGCTAATGCTGCTCCTTGCAACCCCATCGCCGGAATTGCACCTACTCCAAAAATTAAGATTGGATCTAGCACTGCATTGACAATACCTGCTAAAGTCATCACCATACTCGTAATTAATGTATTACCAGTAGCGTTAATAGCACTATTACTCACCATTGGCACAACTAGAAAAATTACCCCCAGATACCAAGTTTCGATATATTGTCGAATTAGAGGCAGAATTTCTGCTTTTGCGCCTAAAGCAGTAAATACGGGGTCGATAGTTGCTAAACCTACAACCACCAAAATTCCCACTATTAATAAGGATAAAGTTAAACTGTCAGTGGTGAGTCGCTTGACTTTGTAGCGCTCGCCTTCTCCAATAGCTCTAGAAATAACAGAAGCAGCACCTGCTCCCAAACCCATTGAGACACTACCTAATAATGTTACTACTGGGAAAGTGAAACTCATTGCTGCTAGCTCTTTTGTTCCGAGTTGACCGACAAAGTAGGTATCAATAATATTGAAACCAACAATAGCAAATACTCCCCAAACCATAGGCAGTGTTAGCTTTAGTAAGAGGGGAATGATTTTACCTTCTGTTAGTTGTTGTTTCATAATGATTTTATAAATGAGTTTTCTTTACAAAACTTTACCATTTATTTTCAGTTTGGGCAACATTAGACATCTCCAAAATAAAAATTAAGATAAAATCATGGTAGTCTAGTCTCTAAATATAGTCCCAATATGAATCAAGTCTTAGAATATCTTAATAATTATCCAGAACAGACAAAGAGAGTAATTGGTATAACCGATATACAGTTAATAAAATTAATAGAAAATGCTCAGAAAAAAGAATCAGAAGTCAAGCAAGTAAAAGCTGTTGATGAAAAAAGGTTAATCAAAGCAGGAGGTGGAAGAAAAAAACTATTAAGTAGCCCGGAAGAAATTATATTAACTTTATATTATTTACACGTCGGTGCCGACATTTCAATTATTAGGGATAAGTTTTGGAGTCAGTGAATCAACGGCCAACAATATATTTCATTACTGGGTAAATATTTTACGGGAATTATTACCAGCAAGCCTCTTGGAACAAGTAAAAAAAAAGAATCAGAAGAATTATGGGTTAAAGAAATATTGCAAGAGCTAAAATTAATCGTAGACAGTACAGAACAAGATAGAGAAAGACCTTGCGACCAACAAAAACAGAAAAAATATTACTCAGGAAAACAAAAAAGTCATACATTTAAAAACCAAATAATAATAGAGCGAGAAAGGTGAAGAAATAGTGGATGTAGTAGTGGGAGAAAGAGGTCCAGAAAGTGATATAAACTTATTGAAGAAACAACAAAAAAAGTTAGATAAAGAACAAAGATTTCAGGGTGATAAAGGATATCAAGGAGGAGAAAGAGTTGATACACCAAAAAAGAAAAAAAGAAACAAAAAAATGCCAGAAGAAGTCAAAAAAGAGAATCAACAAAAAGCTCAAAAAAGAATATTTGTGGAACATGTAATCAGGCTGATAAAAATATTTAGAGTAGCTAGAGAAAGATTCAGATTAAAAGAATTTAATTATGAAAAGGTAATGTTAATAATATGTGGTTTAGTCAGACTAAGAATAGGAGCATTAATCTTAGTATAAATTATACTTTGTTGTAGAAAAAAATAATAAAAAAAGTATACAGATGGGTTAATAATTAACAGTAACTATCTCTAATACTATAAAACTGGTAAAAAATGACTATCTGGAATAACTGGCGATCGCTCCTTGAAAGATAGTTATAGTAAGTGCTTGAGATTTTTTGGAGATGTCTATTGAGTGGAGAAGTGTGGGGAGTGGGGAAGTGTGAGAAGTGTGGCGAGTGTGGGAGGTGTGGGAAGGGTGGGGAGTGTGGAAAAAAAATTTATATTTTCATCCCTTAGCGAGCAGGACTACCAAAACATAAAATAACTAGGGCTTGCTGAATAAATCTCAAAGTATTTACAGATAAAGGTTTTAGCATTTTTAGGTCTGGAAAAAGTGCAAGGTTTTCGGTCTAGGGAGCTTAAAAAGTTAGGATTTTAGCGTGACGCGAGGCAGAAAAATCAAGGGATAATTCTTCCGACGACCTCCTCGCTCCCATACCCATTCCTCCTGACTCCTACTCCTACCACTTATACCAATTCCCAAAAGTAACGCTATACTTGAGTGACACTTCAGTTATCAAGTAATTAACAGAAATAAAATAAATTATTCCCTAATTATTAGCCAGTTAATGTTCATTATTCTTCTGTTTACTTCTCCCCCCTCCTCCCACACTTCCCCAGCCAATCAAATATAGCAAGATTTTTAAGAAATGGTATTATACTTTTTCAGCAAACCCTAACTAACACTAACTTGCTAATAATTAGAAAAAAGATTATTCAATCTGTATTAATTACTTAAGAATTAAAGTGTTAGCTTAAGTGCAAAACTTGTAGTAGATTGACACATCTAAAATTGTGCGTTGCGACGGATTGCTAAACCTCTTCCATAGTCTTAATTAACGCCATCTAATACACAATACAATTTTTTTACTTAATAGTTGTAAAATGGTATAAACTAAGCAAACTTTAGCTAGTAATTTTAGGAAATGTTAGAAAGTCAAAACAAAAATCAAGATATTCATCAATTTACTATTTATAGGGTCATACATTTTTTAGTAGGGTTTTTATTATGTTGTTTATTAATTCTGACCAGTGGTTGTAACCCAATATTGTTAAACTATCAGAGTAATAATAACTCAAAATTAGTATTAGTTAACCCTAGTCCTCCACCAACTTTTAACTATCCCATATCTCGTTCTCCCTATGGAATTTTTAGATTTATTTACGAAGGATTAATATCAGAAAATGGTTTAACTGGAGAATTAGAACCTGCCTTAGCAGAATCTTGGGTTTGGTCTGAAGATAAGAAGGAAATTATCTTTACTTTGCGGTCAGAATTAAAATGGTCTGATGGAGAACCTCTGACTCCTGATGATGTTATTTTTACTTATCAAGATATTTATCTCAACCAAAAAATTCCTACTGTCTACAGAGACTTTTTAAGAATTGGTAGTAGTGGTGCTTTTCCATTAGTGAAAAAAATAGATAGACAAAGAGTAGAATTTATTTTGCCCGAACCCTTTGCGCCATTTCTTAGATACATAGCAAGATTAAAAATTTTACCAGCTCATGCTTTGCGCGATACTATTTTGTCAACTGACGCTGATGGTAGACCTCTATTTTTATCGACCTGGAATACAAATACAAAACCACAAAAAATTATTAGTAATGGTGCATTTAGATTGGAAAATTATATCCCTTCTCAAAGAATAGTATTACAGAAAAATCCCTTCTATTGGCGTTCCGACTCGACAGGTAAATCTCTTCCTTATCTCGATCAAATTATCATCCAAATTATTCCATCGACTGACAATCAATTGCTGAGATTTCGTTCAGGAGAATTAGATAGTATTCGGATAAATCCTGAAGCATTTCAATTACTTAAGCGAGAAGAAAAACGAGGCAAATATAAGATTTATAATGGCGGTCCTAACTTAAACTTTCAATTTGTTGGTTTTAATCTTAATCAAGCCATAAATTCTCAAGGCAAACCTTTTTTAAATCCAATGAAGTCTCGTTGGTTTAATAATTTAGCATTTCGACAAGCAGTTGCATACTCTATTAATCGCCAAGAAATTAATAACAATATTTATCGTGGTTTAGGAAAAATACGACACTCTGCTCTTGCACTACAAAATCCCTATTACTTATCTCCAGAAGCAGGATTAAAAGTCTATGACTATAACCCTGAAAAGGCAAAACAATTATTGTTAGATGCTGGTTTTCAATATAATGATGCTAATGAATTATTAGATAAAGATGGCAACCAAGTAGAATTTACAATTTTAGTAAAATCTGAAGATAAATTACGGATAGATACAGCGGTTCAAATCAAAGAATATTTAAGTCATATCGGGATTCAAGGCAATTTACAGGTGCTAAACTTCAACACTGTTTTACAAAAACTATTATCTAGTCGAGATTGGGAATGTTATGTCGGAGCTTTTGGTGTTCCTGGTGCTGACTTTGAACCAAATTTACTATCCCTATTTTGGTCAAGTAATGGTTCATTTCATCAATTTAATTTAGGTTCTAAACCTGGTGAACCAAGGATGAAAAATTGGCAAGTTTCTGATTGGGAAAAAGAAATTGACCGTTTATTTATTGCTGGATATCAGACAGTAGATGAAAATAAACGCCGGGAAATTTACGGAGAATTTCAACAAATCGTTGCCGAACAATTGCCTGTATTTTTTTTAGTAAATCCTCTTTCACTCCAAGCAGTTCGTAATCATATTGATAATTTAAAATTTTCTGCTATTGGCGGAGCTTTTTGGAATATTGATGAATTAAAAATTCAGGATAAATAAACAGTATTATTAAACAAAATTTATGGGTTGTCCTACATAGTAAATATGGTGAAGATATATATTAGACATCTGGTGAAAAAGATTATATATTTTTTGCGCATAGCAGAGAACAGGTCATTTCAGTTATCAGTTATCAGTTATCAGTTATTAGTTATCAGTTATCAGTTATCAGTTATTAGTTATCAGTTATTAGTTATTAGTTATCAGTGAACCTCCAACTAAAGTCAGAGGCTTTAAATACTGAGTTAAAGATTTTTTTATCCCTTTAAAAGGGGAGGCTTTGAACCTCATTTTTTGGTAAGATATTTTTACAAAAAAGGCAGGAAAAATGATTTTTTATGGATACTTTTTCTTTCTTTAGCTAATATAACTAAAAGGTTTATTTATTTTCCGGAGATGTCTATTGTTTAATTTTTTCCCACATCCTCTCTAGAACCACCAATTTATACTAACACTTATTTGTTAAGCAATTCGATAAGTGTTAAACCTTATAACTCTCTTAATTAAAGCCTCGAAATCTTCCAAAGATAGACTTTAAAGTTGAGTAGTAATTTTATTTTCTGGAACTTCTCCAAAACACTCTTTTAGCAAAAGTATTATCAAAGCGATCGCTTGTTTAATTCGGACTTTTTCTCAGCAAAAGCAATTTTACCGCGACGGTCTCTAACCAAGGTTTCTTGCCCATGTAATTTTTCTAATTCTGAAATGATGGATATTTCTGTATTTTTGCCAAACAGATTCTCCAAAAGTATGTTTTAGTGCTATTATAATCAAAAGTTTTATTTTCTTACAGAGAATGATGAAGAAAAAAAATCTAGCAATAACATTAGCTACAGTTGTTTTTCTAGCAGCTTGTGATGTTGGTGATAATAGTCATATTAAACTGAGGGATTATCGGTATCCAGATAGAATTAATCATAGAAAAGTGAGAGTAAACAATTATGATAAAACTAATATTGATACCAGTTATGTTGTAAGTTCTTGTCAAGAATTTATGGAATATGAAATGGGATTTCCCAGAAATGGGAACTGGTCATCCGTGGAAGATATAACTGAAACTCAATTAGGTTGGGAATGGCGAGGTTGGGTAGAATTTGATGGAGAAAAAAGCAATTTTGTCTGCAATATTAACAACAATGAAGTAACAGCATATATCCATAAACAAAAAAGTTATCCTGATAATTTCCCCAATCGTTTATATGAAAATGACAATAGAATTAATAACAATAGTGCTAGTATTGTCGGTTCTTGTCAAGAATTTATGGAATATGAAATGGGATTTCCTCGTAATGGAAACTGGTCTTCTCAAAAAGATGTGAGGAAAACTTTAGAGGGTTGGGAGTGGCAAGGATGGATAGATGTGTATGGAGAACGAAATAAGTTTATATGTACTGTTGACAATAATGGAGTGAGAGTCAGCACTAATTTTGAAGATTCTTATAATTATGAATATGAATATAACTATACCTATTAGTAGGTATCTATATCTATAATAAGTAGCTTGATTTAATTAAATATCACTATGTTAGTGTAACTGGAACGGAGTAAAAAGAAGCAATCTCAATGATTTTAACAGATGCTTCCTGAAAGTTTATACTTAGATTTATTTGTGCCTACCTACTGAGCAAATTTCACAAGGTAAAAAGATATAATCCCAATGATACTTTGTTGTTCACTAGGAGAAAGTTCAGCATTGTGTATTTTTGATAAGTTGCAAAACTACTTTTAACTTGATGATAAATTACATAAATAAACCAATAAAACTAACATAAAACTAATCAATATAGCTTTGAACATTATTATATTTCTGTATTGCTTCCTTGAGATTTAAACTTTTAGATGAGTCAAAAGGATAAAATCCTAATAAAATAGATAGTAATACCGTAATTATTGTGGCATAAAAAAATTTTTCAGGCATGAGAACTAACTCCTTTTTTTAGCTTGTACCAATTGCCTAACCTTTATAAGTAGTTTTATAACTGTGAATATACTGGCATAGCTATTGTATAAATAGCAAGTATTTATTCATAACTTTACTGAATATTCATAAAAATTCCTGAAGACCTGAAAATACCATAAACTTTTCCTCAATACCTTAATGAAAAGTCAAAAGTAAAATTTTTACTATGACTAAGTTTTATAGTTTGAGAATATCCTAAAAGTAATCGTAACTGCTATACCTAATATTCAATACTTGTTTGCTGCTTTAAGCATTATCTTAAAAGTAATATTTGCAGATATTCAGTGATACTATTTGGATAAATATTAGCTACAAATCTCAGTTAAAGTGTTGTCTATAAACACAATTTTGTAGCATTATTATTGAGCCTTAGTATTATTTATACTCATATTTATTTTTTTGCTGTTCGCTGACTTTATCAAGAATCTAATAACTTAAAAAACGTTTTGGAGAAATACTAGATTGAGAAATTATCTGACTTTTTCTAGGGCAGATTCCTCCTTGTAAAACTCCACTCAAGTCTTTTATTGCGCTATACGCAATAGTCGTTATATTTCTAGTTAGCAAAGAAGAGAATTGAGAAATTATCTGACTTTTTCTAGGGCAGATTCCTCCTTGTAAAACTCCACTCAAATCTTTTATTGCGCTATACGCAATAGTCGTTATATTTCTGTTCGGCAAAAAAGAGAATTGAGAAATTATCTGACTTTTTCTAGGGCAGATTCCTACTTGTA
>JBCDJM010000153.1:0-17115 GCA_038747755.1 Cyanobacteria bacterium P01_H01_bin.35 | reverse complement strand
TATAAATAGCTATAATTATTACTTTATTTGATTTATAAGCTAAGATTTAAACACTTTAAATCTAATAATGTGTAGCTTATTTCTAGATAAAAACAGAAATTGGTCATTTGAAGCGATCGCATTGAATTGAGAATTGGGAATTTAAAAATTTAATAATTCTAAATTTGGACAAATTGAATTTAGAATTAAGAATGTAGAATTCAAAAATTTAATAATTCTAAATCCTGAATTCTAAATTCTGCATTTTATTAAAACTATGCCTGTCGTTAACCCTCCCGCTATTATTAACTTTCCTCTAGCTGCTGTAGTTGGACAAGAAGCAATAAAAATGGCCTTATTGTTAGCAGCCGTCGATCCAGGATTAGGAGGAGTCGCCATTGCTGGCCGTCGTGGGACTGCTAAATCTGTAATGGCTAGAGCTATACATTCCCTTTTGCCACCTATTGAAATTGTCAAAGGTTCTATTAGCAACTGTAATCCTAACTATCCTGAAGAATGGGATGAACAACTTTTAGAGGAGTATCCCAAGGCCACAGCAGAAGAAATACCTACAGAAGTTATACCTGCACCTTTTATTCAAGTTCCCCTGGGAGTTACAGAAGATAGGTTATTGGGTTCGGTGGATGTAGAAAAGTCAGTAAAACAGGGGGAAACTGTATTTCAACCAGGATTATTAGCTTCTGCTCACCGAGGGGTGTTATATGTAGATGAAATTAATCTGCTTGATGATAATATTGCTAATCTATTACTGACGGTTTTGACAGAAGGGAGAAATCAGATAGAGCGGGAGGGTATTAGTTTTCAACATCCTTGTAAACCTCTATTTATCGCTACTTATAATCCTGAAGAGGGGCCGTTAAGAGAACATTTGCTGGATAGGATAGCGATCGCTCTCTCAGCAGATATGGTTTTAGGTTTAGAACAACGGGTGGAAGCAGTGGAACAAGCTTTAGGTTATGCTAGTTCTCCTCAAGCTTTTCTGGAAAGGTACACAGAAGATATTGATAATCTCAAAACTCAGATTTTGTTGGCGAGGGAATGGGTAAAAGATGTAGTTATTACCCAGGAACAAATACTCTATTTAGTAGAAGAAGCAGTTCGTGGAGGTGTGCAAGGGCATCGGGCAGAACTTTTTGCGGTGCGAGTTGCTAGAGCATCCGCAGCACTAGACGGACGAACAACTGTTAATGCTGATGACTTGCGTCGAGCAGTGGAGTTAGTTATTGTACCGCGAGCAACAATAGTGCAAACTCCTCCTGAAGAGGAACAACAACCACCCCCACCACCGCCTCCTCCTCCAGAAGATCAGTCGGAACAGGAACAAGAGGAAGAAGACGAAGATGAGGAAAACCAGGAACCTCCAGAGGAAGAAGAGGCAAGTATTCCCGAAGAATTTCTGTTCGATCCGGAGGGAGTGGTTTTAGATGATACTGTGTTGTCTTTTGCGCAAACGGCAAACCGTCAGGGTAAGTCGGGTAGTAGGAGTATGATTTTTTCTGAAGATAGAGGGCGTTATGTGAAACCGATGTTGCCTAAAGGTAAGGTGCGACGTATTGCTGTGGATGCGACTTTGCGATCTGCTGCTCCTTATCAAAAGTCGAGAAGAGAACGTCAACCAAACCGCAAAGTTATTGTGGAACCGAGTGATATGCGGGCGAAACGGTTGGCAAGAAAGGCGGGTGCTTTGGTGGTGTTTGTGGTTGATGCTTCAGGTTCGATGGCCTTGAACCGGATGCAGTCGGCAAAGGGTGCGGTAATGCAGTTGTTGACGGAGGCGTATCAGAGTCGCGATCAGGTTTCGTTAATTCCGTTTCGGGGAGAACAAGCGGAGGTGTTGTTACCGCCGACTCGTTCCATAACTTCTGCACGACGACGTTTGGAAAAAATGCCTTGTGGTGGGGGTTCGCCTTTAGCTCATGGTTTGACTCAAGCTGTGAGAGTTGGTGTGAATGCTAAACAGTCTGGTGATGTGGGGCAGGTGGTTATTGTGGCTATTACTGATGGGCGGGGGAATATTCCGTTGGCGCGTTCCTTGGGTGAACCGATGTTGGATGATGAGAAACCGAATATTAAGGAGGAGTTGTTGGAAATAGCTGCTAAAATTCGGGGTTTAGGTATTCAGTTGTTGATGATAGATACTGAAAATAAGTTTGTTTCCACTGGGTTTGCGAAAGAGTTGGCAAAACAAGCGGGGGGTAAGTATTATCATTTACCCAAGGCGACGGATCAGGCGATCGCTGCTATGACTCAGAATGCTTTGAAGGATGCTATTGGGTAATTCAGTTATCAGTTATCAGTTATCAGTTATCAGCAGATGATAATTTACAGGACTTACGCAGAACCACCACATATAGTAGGAGTAAGTGGCATTTGCCCTCTACAGGTAGCTTAATTGTCTAAGAGTTTGCGTAACTCCTGAATTTACTTACTAACCAATTTTTAGATTTGGTAAAACCTCATCTATCTTGAAAACTTCTCCCAAATAAAATATGATAGTGAAGGTATTACAGCTATCAAAAGCATAATTGAAAAAGTAATCCCAAAAGTTTTTGATACATCACTACCAAATTTTAGAATAGGATCTTTAGTTTGTTGTTTTGTAGTTGTGATTAGTTTTATTTCTTGACTAAGTTCTTCAGAGGTTAACTTTAACGGTAAGAATGTTTCTTTTGGTATATTAGTCGTAAGTTGATACATAGGTAGAATCTATTTTTTGTTCAAATATTAATCTGGGATTGATTATGACATATTTTCTGCTTTATTGGTAAGGAAGAATTCAACAATTAATAATTAATAATTACCTATCCTTGAAAAGAAGAGGATTGACTCAAAGGAAAAATTTTTTCTTCTCTTGGTCGATTGTATATGGCGTTAGCGGAGCGGCTCTGTTAAGAGCGGGAAACCTCACCATCCCATCCTGACGGAATGCTCCGCAAAAGACCGCTTTTTTCCCCTTAAAAGGGGAGGCTTTAGACCACAATTTCTCGGTAAGAAATATATTTTAGCAGAAATTTCGGAAGTTAACTTTCGTTATTTTCAGGAGGAGCTACACCAATTCCGAAAAATAATGGTATACTTCCTCAAGACTTCAGTTATTAAGTAATCAAGTAAAGTTTATGTTTTTAAGGATTCTAGGAAAAGAGGGTAATTACCACTTACTTATTCTTAAGAACCCTACTCTCCTACTCCCCTAATTCTTATGGCAAATTTAATCTTACTATTTCTGTTAAATATTACCCAGGTTTTAGGTGATATTTGGTTAAGTAAAGCCATGAAACAATTTGGGGAAGTTAATCTAGTTAACTCTGAAAGTTGGATACCATTAATAATTTACTTACTAACAAATTTTTGGATTTGGTTAGGAGTAATTTTTCTGATGCTTTCTCTGGGTTTATACCTAACTGTTATTTCTAAACTTGACCTGAGTTATGTACTTTCGATGCACTCTTTAACTTACTTGTTAAATGCCTTATTTGCTTGGTTGATTTTAGATGAAACAATTTCAAATATCCGATTAATCGGAACTTTAATTATAACTATTGGTGTATTAATTGTTGGTTTAAGTAAAAGTCTGTATGAAGATAGAAAAAATCATAACTTTAACCTGGCTTTAGTGGGATTATCTTTGAGCTTTTATCAGTCTAAAACTTGGTTGGCGATCGCTATTATTGCTTTAGCTGATTCAACTGGAGATTTATGTCTTGCCAGAGGCATGAAACAAATCGGAGAAGTAAATTTAAAATCTCTCAAAACTATAGTTCAGCAAATAGGTGAAATTATCATAAATCCGTTAATTATTGTGGGAGTTTTTTGTCAGACAATAGCCTTTTTATCATTCATTTCGGTGTTAAGTTGGGCAGATGTTAGTTTTGTCCGTCCGGCAACAGCATTAACTTATGTTTGTAGTATTTTAGGCGCGAAGTTTTGGTTAAAAGAAAAGGTTTCTATAGGTAGATTTATCGGCATTATTTTTATTGTTATTGGTTTGATAGTTAATAGATAAATTAAATGTTTGTCATTGCGACTAGAACGGAGTGGAAGGTTTGCGGAGCATTCCGGAACGGATAGCAATCTCAAGATTATTTTTATTTTTATTAGTTTGATAGTTAATAGATAGATTAAATGTTTGTCATTGCGACTGGAACGGAGTGGAAGGAAGCAATCTCGAGGATTTGATTGATATAAACATTTTGTTATATGAAAATACAAAAAATTGTGCTATCTCCCCATCACCCAATCACCCCATCCCCCTATCTCCCCATATTAAAACCGCATTATCCAAGGTAATTCTTCCATTACCGCTCGTAAAGAATCAACATTACTTTTTCTAGTTAAAGCTTTTGCTGTATCTAATAAATTTCCTTTCTTAATCGACTGATAAGCATCCTGCATTGAAACTGCAATATTCTGCATTAAACTCGAATCTCGATAACAATTAATCATGCACTTTGTACAATTATCTCTAACTAATTTCGAGCTATCAAACTCATAAATAGAACACATCGGTTCATGCCAAAAATGACAACGCCATAAGTTTAAATCCCAGTCAAGAAAAAAGAAACGATAACCTGCTAAACAAGGATAAAGTTGCTCCTCATTGTTGACAAATCTCTGCATTTCTTCAAGAGAAAGAGTAGGATTAACTACACGAAATCGCTTTTTTAATTGTTTGACTTTTTCGTAAGCTTGCCAGAGACTTTCATTAGTATGAGTCACTAAACCTGCATCAGAAAATCCCAAAAAATTAGAATCCAGATTTGTTAACGGATAGGAAAAAACTACTGACTCAAATCCCAGGGAGTCGAGAAAATCTGGCAGTGCATCATAATCAACTAAATGACTCATAGTGACAGAAGCAGTCGAATACATACCAATATTTTTCAGCACTTGATTCGCTTCTTTTATTTTGCTGCATACACCGGGCAACCCACGATTATTTTCGTGAATTTCTTCAGTGGCAGCATCAACTGAAATAATTAGACTAGACAAACCTGCGTCAGCTAATGCGTGAATTTTTCCCGGCGTTAATAACCCACCGTTTGTCACCACCATAGGTTTGATTCCTAATCCTGCTGCATGATCGACAAATGAGATTAAGTTAGGATTCAGAGTAGGCTCCCCACCAGTGAAAACTAGATATCTAATACCTTCGCGAAACAGAATATTAATTGAATTTATACCCTCATCAAGTTCCACAAATTTTGTTTGCTCTTTGGGAAAGGTGTCTCGAGCAAAATTGCAGAAACCACAGTTAGCATTACAAACATTATTAATCGCAAATTGACAAAATCCTGGGCCTCCAGCTTGAAAAACTAGCTGTAGGGTATCTAGGATGCTGGTTGTTGTTGACATCCCGCGATTTTTGTTTTGGGCAGTAATGGTATTTTTAGGAGGAAGTACATTGTTAGTGTTTGTTTTCATAATTTTATTAGTCTTTTTTAAAGTGAATTGGTATTAGGGCTAAAGCCCAACTAGGAACTTAACTTAATGACTTGCTGCTCTCTGATGACGCTCTCTCAAATAAGACAAAAATTCCTTACCTTCGCGCAAACGTCGCACTAACATTTGCGGATCTGCCAACATTTCACCAACTATAGGAATAATTGATTTCGGTCTAAAATAAAACCGACGATACATTTGCTCTACCCCATCCTCAATTTCACTACCTGACAAATTAGGATACTGCAACGCCGACATTTGAATCCCAGAATTAGCTACCAGAGAATCTCCAGTAAACCAACCATTTGCCTCAGCTTGACTATATAATTCTGTTCCTGGATAGGGGGAAGCAATAGAAACTTGAATCGTATGGGGGCTGACTTCACAAGCAAAACGGATAGTCTCCTCAATAGTTTCCCTACTCTCATTGGGTAAACCCAGAATAAAAGCTCCATGAACTTTAATTCCCAATTTATGGCAATTTTCCATAAATTTGCGGGCAACTTCTATTTTAATTCCTTTTTTGACTCCATCCAAAATTTGCTGATTTCCTGATTCAAAACCAACCAACAGCAGACGTAGACCATTATTTTTCAATTCTTTGAGGGTGTCATAATCTAAATTTCCACGAGCATTACAACTCCAGGTTAACTTCAGTCGCTTCAAATGTTCGCTAATAGCGATCGCTCGTTTTTTATCAATGGTAAAAGTATCGTCATCAAAAAAGTATTCTCTGACAGAGCTACCCCAAATTGCTTTTGCTTCTGCCATTTCTCGCCCTACTGCTTCGGGACTTTTAGCGCGGTATTGATGTCCGCCAATAGTTTGTGGCCACAAACAAAAAGTACATTGAGCAGGGCAACCCCTACCTGTATATAAGGAGATGTAGGGATTGAGCAAATAACCAATTAGATAGTTACGAATATCCAGATGTTCTGCATAAACAGGAAAAACACTAGGCATCGCATCCCAGTCGTGAATCAATTCTCGTTCTGGGTTATGCTGAATATTACCTTGGGAGTCATGGTAACTCAACCCTTTAATTTCTGCAAAAGGTTTGCCTTCGGATAATTCTTTACAGGTGTAATCAAATTCGTTGCGACAAACAAAATCAATAATTGGATTATCTTTAAGAGTTTGTTCTGGCAAAACTGCCACATGAGCGCCAACAAAACCTACTTGTGTCTCAGGGTTTTGAGTTTTAATTGCCTCTGCACATTTAACATCATTGGGGAGGGATGGGGTACTGGTGTGCATAATTACCAATTCATAATCTTTGGCAATTTTCAGCACATCTTCCACCGTTTGATAATGAGCAGGAGCATCTACTAACTTACTTCCGGGAACTAGAGCAGCAGGTTGAGCTAACCAGGTTGGATACCAAAAAGAGGTAATTTCTCGTTTTGCTTGATATCTAGCTCCAGCACCTCCATCAAAACCATCAAAGGAAGGGGGATTTAAAAATAAGGTTTTTTTCATATTGAATAGTTAATATAGTACACCTTTAATATATTAGGAATATTTGGCCGAACATTCCTACGTTTTATTTTTATACCATAAGTTATCTAAACTTATTTTCCCATGGAAAATTAAAGCTAAGAATGGGTTCGCGGAGCGTTGGGTTAGGGGTGCATCTCAATATTTGCCAAAATACTTTTTTCCTATTCCCTATCCCCTGTTCCCTATTCCCAGTTAAGTGTTCCCTAAAAGTGATAAATTTTTGGCTTTATTCAAAATTGAGATGCACCCTGGGTTACTCTATATCGCTCACGCCAAAATATAGCGCTACGCGCTAGGGAATAGGGAATAGGGAATAGGGAATAGCGGTGCGACCCCGCGTCGCCGATAGGCGCAAGGGAACGCGCACCAAGAGAGGGAATAGTAAACGGTTAAAAGGTTTTCCTGCGGAATGCTGCGCAAACAGGGTTTAGAAATGTCCTAACCTTAATGCGTAGTGCTATACCTTTTCTTTTGTAGAGGGTGGAGTCAAATGTATGACAAACGACTTTCTCCCAGCCTATCTTGGTAGTCATTTGTCAAAAAAATTAGATACGTTTTCCCTGTAATATAGAATCCGGATAATTACTATAGCCTAGTCATTGCGACGGTCACTCCGTGGAAGGTTTGCGGAGCATTCCGGAACGGATAGCAATCTCAGAGGTTTCACGAGATTGCTTCCTATCGTCGCTGCGGACGACTTTTCAACCGGATTCTATATAAGCACCCCGATTAAATTCTGCGATCGCCGATTTTACTGCATAGTCTGACATCCAATCAGCTTTTATAGGAGAGTTTACTGCTAAGAATGAGTAAATATTAAAGCAGCACATCACAATTAGAAAAATAATTAATCCTATAATTAATATCCATAACTGAATTGTTGAAGTTAATTTTTCCTGCCACTTTAAGAGGTGATTTTTGAATTGCTTTAGTTGGTTATTTTTCAGTGACATTCATATATAGCTGAAGTGAGTAGAGATGAATTTCTCTTCACCCCTACATTCTTGCTGTATAGTATTTTCAAATGAGATGTAAATCTAGAATGTTTTTTTCCTTTTTGACTAAAAAAGAAGGTCTTAAGCCTCCCCTTTTAAGGGCATGAAAAAGAGGTCGTTTGCGGAGCATGACCTTAGGATGAGATGGCGTTTCGGCTGTCGCCGACAGCCGAAACGCCATATCTAAACTTCTCGACCAAGAGAAAATCAACTTCAGTATTTCAAGCCTCTGGGTTTAGCCAGAGGTACTGTTAACTGTTAACTGATAACTGATAACTGATAACTGAAATGACTATTCCCTATTCTCTATTCCCTGTTCCCTCTTTAGATGTAAATATTCAAAAACACTCTTATCGCCAATATCTGGAGGTATTGGTTGAAATGCCTTTCGGATAGCAAAAATTATAAATAGAAAAGCCCAAATTCCTAATAAAAATTCTTTCATTTCAATTGATAAAAAACCAACTAAATGAGACAGTAATAAAAAGGGTACTAAAGGTGTGAGTAACTTAGTTTCTAGACGGTTAAAGCAAAAAGCTTCTTTGAAATAAATACCAGTTAAAGCCGCAAAGGTAAAACCTACGCCAAAAATAGTGACTGGATTGTTGTAAACTATTAACGCAAGGGACTCACTACTGTTAATTGCTAAGATTACCGTGGTAATGGCCCCTATTAGCCAAAATAGCTGGAGTATTCTGTGTAAGGTGGCCATATAAATATGAATAGTGGCCAAACTTATGCCTAAAGCTAGACAAAAACAGCCAATTAGGGGCGTAAGTGCTTGAATAACTGTTGGATTATTACCTTGCCATAAGACTAGGACACTGCCTAATGCAAAACTAAGGGCAGCTATCATTAAGCCAGTACGGTAAATAATTACACCAAGGCGATCGCTTTTAGTTATGGTAAAATCTCCGAATTGTCCTTGATAAACTATTGGTTCTGGAGATTGTAGTATTTGTGTCATAGTTTACTCGTAAGATAGATTAACTGGCTATTAGCTATCAGCTAAAAATCCAAGGGTTTAAGTCCCCCACAAGAGTTTGAAAAAGCGCGTGGTGCCGTTTTTTGGGGGTTTGAATGCCCCATTATACACCAAGAATAAGCTGTTAACGTAGTTCCTCCTACGGAGGCTAGCTAAGTGCTGAGTGCTGAGTGCTAGTTCAACCGAATTTTTTTTATATTACTTTAATTATAAATCTGGATAAGTTCAACAATTAATAATTAATAATTAATAATTACCTCTTCTTTTCAAAGAGAGGATTAACTCAAAGAAAAATTTTTTCTTATTTCTCCTTTAAAGGAGAGGATTCAAACCTTAATTATTAGGTAAAAACTTTATGCCAAAATCTAATCAACGACAAAATAAAAATAAGTCTCAACCTGATACCAGAAACCTTAAACCAATTGAAATTGATGAGACTATTGTATCAGCGAAAACTTCTAAAGTGAATGGTAAAGAAAATCTAACGATAACTGTACCTATTGAAGATTTTTTACAGCAAATAGGTGTTTTTCAAGGGATGGAAGGAGAAGATGAAGCAGAACAAATTCATTGGGAAGTTTTTGAACAAAAATTAGAGGAAATTCTCGGCACTACAAATTTAGAAGTTAATCTGACTAATTTAAAAAAGTATTTAAAATATCTGAAGCAAAATCTGACAATTCCTTGTTTAGTTACAGGTATGGAAGAATTTGAATGGGAAGAACATTATACAATGGGTCCAGGAAGTAAAAAAGAATATCAAAAACTAAAAAAGACACAACCATCTTACACAGATCAATTTAATCTGTTAAAATTAGATAATAAATTAGATGTCGAATATGGAATTTTTGCTGTATTGGAACGGACTACAGATAATCGAAAGTTTACATTGCCACTAGCTGATTTAGAAACAGTTGTAGAAGATTCTATTAATGGTGAATTATTAGAAGATTATTCGATGTGGTTCTTTACTTATTGTGAGTGAAGTTGTTATATTATAAGCATTTAGCCGTCAGCTATTAGCTGTCAGCTATTAACTTATTCCTTTTGAAGGAAAAATTAGAATGGAACACAATCCTAATGGCAAAAACTCTTGTAGGGAGGTTCCATGGAACCTCCCTACTCTGCTCTATCTAAGTGAAAACTACTATAACCAAGCAGGAAACTTACCGACAGTGTTAGTCTAGCCCTACTGCTAAAGTTGCTTAATTCAGTTTTGACAAGATAGAAATCTTATCTGATAACAAAATTCTCCGCTGTGATAGTTGGGTTATCACTGAGAGTGGCAAACTGACCGCCATCTCCAAAATCATTCCCACTACCATTAGCATTGTAGAATAAAGCACCATTAGTAGAATTATAAACAATAATACTGTCACTGGTAGCAGCATCACCATTACTTTCTACAATTGCAAACTCATCCCCAATATTTCCACCAGAAGCAGTCGTAATTTCTGTGAAAGTCGTTAAGTCAAGTAGAATAAAATCTAAGTCTGGGTTAAAGTCTGTAATTTCATCTATCCCTAAGTCTACCTGACTAAATTCGCTATTGGCAGCAAAAATAAAGCGGTCAATACTCGCGCCACCAGTCAGGGTATCATTACCAACACCACCATTAAGGCGATCGCGACCTTGACCACCAGTGAGAATATCTTCCCCATTACCTCCTAACATCCGATCATTACCCAGACGACCAATTAAGGTATCATCACCATTACCGCCAAAAATAGTATCATTTTCCAAACCACCATTCACACGGTCATTACCATCACCACCACTAACATAGTCATCACCACGGTTGCCATTAATCTCATCGTCCCCAGTACCACCATTAATAGTATCGCTACCACCTAGACCACTGATAGTATCATTTCCGGCAGTACCTGGCAGGTCATCAGCCCCTGAACTTCCTGTAATAGTTTGACCTATAGTTTGGTCTGCAGAAAACTCATAAATAGAAGTAGTGCCACTAATTTCATTACCAACTACTAATAACGCCTCCCCATTCGGACTATCTTCTGCGGGGATAAACACAAAACCTTCCGGTCCTAAATCTCCTGCTGCTGATAGTTGGTCTGGGGTTGGATCTGGATCTCCATCTTCATCAGTATCAAATTCAACGGAGAAGTCACGGTTATTGAAATATTCCACAAACCTTGGTTCATTGGGGTTACTAACGTCATAAACCATGATTCCCCCTGTGCGTTCTAGACCAATAAAAGCATAGGGTATACCGTCTACAACTCCTGTAGCTATAGCTTCAGGTTCAGGACCAAAGTTATCGCTCCGAGTATCAAAAGTGTTTTCATCCCGGTCAGAATTAAAGTTATCTTCTATTAGTTGTGCAGTAAATTTTTCAAAATCATCGCCACTATTGAAAACTCTGTTACCAGCACTATCCCAAACACTAAAAGAGCGACCGCCAGGAGTAAAAATTTGGTCAAAGTCGCCATCACCATCAATATCCCCTTCTGTGGTTGTCACTGTCAGACGACCTAGAGCATCCTCCTCCTTAAGTTCATCAACGTCAAAAACATCGGGATCGAGTAGAAATTCGAGATCTCCTACCCGCGCTTCTTCATCAAAATTATCAAAACCTCTGGCATCTCCTTCATCTGCTGTTACATAATAGGTCTCATTATTTACCACAAAGGAAGCAATACTATCTGGTTGCAATAACCCAAAAACAGGCCAGTTGTCGAAATTAATCCCACCATCGCGATCGCTGGGGTCGATTTCATTAGTTAGTGTTGAGAAATCAATTACACCTAGAACTACTGGTACTGGTTCGGGACTGAGAGGAACGCTACCATCACCATCAATTTGTTCATTTAGCACACTGAAGTCATTATCGTTTAGTACCACCAGTCGTCCATCTGGTAGTAATGATAAACCTTCTACTTTGTCTCCAGCATTATAACCAATGGAAGGTAGGTTAGTTACTTTAATTTTATTAACTGCTTGAATACCTGCATCTGCTAAATCATCTGCAGTTTGTTGTTCTAGGGTTTCACCATCTGGTAAACTTGGAGCATTAGGATCGAGTAAATTAGTTGCACCTGTGAGGTCTATTTCAAAGATAAACTTTTTGCCTGTCTCAGTAACAGAGGAGTCTCTTTCTATAACAAAGAATTTACCAGTTTCTGGATCGTAGACAGCATCTCCCATTTTATCCACAAGGCGACTATTGTCACCGAAATTTTCTGGTTTTTCTAGGAGATAGACATATTCTGCTACAGTTTCTCCAGTAGTTGGGTCAATACCTAACATTCGGATGACACTGGAATTGTTGGAAGTATCGCGATCGGGATTTTCTAGGGGTGTTTGAATAAAGCTATAGAGAATACCTTCGCGTGTATCCAGAGCAACAGCTTCAAAACCACCGTTCCGGCGACGGTTAGAATATTCTGCTGGTAGGGTTTCTTTACCAAAAGTTCCTACTGCTTCTCCTGCTAGTGCTGCTGTTCCTTCAGGTACAAAACGGTTTATAAGTGAACCATCAGTATCAAAGTTGTAAATGGCGGGGCGATATTCATCTACAGTCCAGAAAGTGCCATTAATAGGGCTGATGACAATACCTTCCATGTCTGCACCAAAGGGATCGTATTCTAGGAGGTTGCCAAATAGGTCTACTGGTACTTCGTCTGCTCCTTCAATATTAGGTAAACCTGTGATGGCAACTGTTTCATCGCCATCTTGCCTGGTTAGGGGAATTTGTTGAGTTATTTCAATATTGCCACTGCTTTCATCTAATGTAAACCGAACAATTCTTGCTTGATAGTCTGGCAGAGCAAATGGTCGTTCGTTTTCCCCATCACCGTCTACATCTCTGGGAGCGCCATTGGGTCCCCGGTCTGGTACGGTAAGAAATTGTAGGTTGCCGTTTTCGTCTTCACCTTCAAACCATAGTCCTGATAAACCACCCAGGAAAATATCTTGACCTCCTTCAGTTGTATCAAGAGGTGGGAGGTCGGAAAATTCAAATTGTCTCAGGTTAGGAAGACCACGACTGTAGTCTTTTACTCCTAATGGTAGAACATCTAAAATAGTCGCACTGTTAATATCTACAACTCCAAAAGCATTATTTTCTTGCAGAGTTACAAATGCTGTATTGTTATCAGCAGAAACAGCTATAAATTCTGGTTCTAGGTCTTGAGCTGCACTTGCATCAGGTCCATAGATCCGCACACCCTTGGAACGCAATTCTTCTTCGCGACCATTGAAAGCAGTAAAGTCAGCGGTAGAGACATCTGCTTGAGTTAAATTATTTACTCCACCAGAAACGTCAATAATACTAACGGAACCTTCTGGGTCATTACTGTAGTCATCGTTGGGTTCTCCTTCATTTGCCACCAACACCTTTGTCCCATCCGAGGTAAAGGTCAGCATATCTGGTAATGCACCCACCGTAACTTGATTGAGTAAAGTACCATCAGCATTAAAGAAGACAACTGAACCTTGGTCTTGTGTGATGTTAGCTTCAACTGCTACTGCTACAAGACCATTATCATTAACTGCAACACTATTAGCACCTGCACCGAAAGGAGAAATATTTATTTGATTTATACGATCAGGGCTGGTAGGGTTGCTAATGTCTAATACATCAATAGTGGCACTATTGGCATTGACAACAAACACTCTTTGTGTATTTGGGTCATAAGCCACAATTTCAGCAGCACTCTCATCGAAAAGTCCTGTTTCAAAAGTACCTAATACTCGGAGTTTTGGGTCAGTCATTAATCTTCCTAGTTGTATATATGTTTAATGCACCGAAGGTATCTTAACAGCTTATCTTTAAGAAAAGTTTAATTATCTAATTAAAAAGAAAACTTGGTTTGTAAACATATAATCAAGGAATTGTCAACTACCCTTAACGGAATTCAAAATTAAAAAGTCAAAAGTCAAAAGTTAAAAGTAAGATTTTATAGACTCATAACTTGGTGTTGCTGATTTTGGGTATGATTTGTATTTTTTGATAATTGCTGAACTATTAAATAACAACTATTTCAGATTGTTCAATTTTTATTTTTATACCTTGATTCAGCAACGCCCTTCCTTCTTCCTTACCTTCTTTATACAATACTGATGCTACCGGATATAATATAATTAATAGACCTCTCCGGAAAACAGAGAGTAGGGATTAGAGAGAAATAATTGATGATTTATGTGTGATAATTGATTTTATTTTTGATTATCAGAGATGTCTAATAGTTGACCTTTTTGTGAAATTATTGTTATCTAAACAACTATTTTTTTGCTTGATAATGATTACATTGGTTACAATTTCCGGTTGGGTTAACAGCACAAAGCAAAAATGGAGAATGAGCATTATAAATGCAGGTAGCTTTCCGATCAGTAGTTTTGGCTAATAAATTTAATTTTTGTTGATGGTATGCAATTAGTTTTTTGATATGACTATGAGATTGTAGTCTCATTCTTTCCATTCCTAAGTTTGTCATTTTTTAAATTTATTTTTATTGTTAATTTTCATACTTAAATATACCATAATTAAAAATTTAACTGGTTGTTGATTTAAACTACATGAAATTCAAGGAAGAAGTACCTTTTATCTCTTTGGCTGTTCCTTAGCTTAAATTAAGTACCTAAAAGCTTGTTAGCCAACCTCTCAATTCAATTCCTAAACATAACTTGATAGGAAAATTAGAAGTTGAGTTTATTTAACCACGACTTGTACCTTCTTTATAAGGAACAGGGGGATCTTCATTGGAGCGACTAACAAACTGATGAAAAATTTCTGCTGCCAATTCATCAAAATCTTTGACTTGCAGATTATTTTTCATTTTCATATTTGGCAATCCGATGATTAATACGATGAATAATGCCCATAGCAAAAAATCAAATTTATTATACATATAAATAACCTCTGAAGAATAAGTGTTTTAATTACAAATTAGGGTATGAGTAAAAGTACAGTTATATGAATAGGTAAATTTTAATTCATGGCTAATTAATCTACATGAATCAGCTCAGAATAATTATTAGCTGTTTAATAACTCATACGGTTGTCTAAATTATTCTTCATATAAAAAGCTAGATTTTACGCAAAATAAATTTTTTTTTATTTACGGAATAATAAATATTCAAGTTGTATTTAATAATTATCCCAGTTAGCAAGTCGCTTATCAGCCGTAAATAAACCCCAAATAGGTTAATGCTATTAATAGAGAGATAGGATAATGAGGAAATTCAAAAATAGTATTATGTTTGGTATTTTATAGCACTACGCATTAAGGCTCTTGACATTTCTAAATCCTAGAACCCTTGAAAAGTCTGCTACTCCCTATTCCCTACTCCCTACTCCCTACTCCCTAGCGCTATATATAAAAAATCTCTCAATAATTGGCAAAACAGAAAAAAATATTCCCACTCTATAAGAAGAGAGAATATTGGGTGATGGTTGAGTTGACAAAAAACTGGCAAAAAAATTATTTGTACTGAAGTTAAAGAAGTAGATAAATAAGCAGGAAAAGAAAAACTCAGAGTTATATTACCAGGACTTACCCATAACCGCCATATCTAGTAGGGGTTAACGGCTGTTAACCCCTACAAAAGGCATATAATTTCACCTTTTGTGTAAGTCCTAATGCTAAATTCATTTTCATAGTATTATGAGTCCTGAATTCTGTTTCCTAACTATTTCTTCAAGAGACCAATCTTCTAATCCAACCATTAACAGTAAACCGACTATGTTCAAATGCTTTGGAAGGACAAACTATAGGCATTACTTCATGTTGGCAACGACTATTAAAAAATACAATTGAATTATTAGCAGGTGTAATAGTTTTATAATTCTGATTAGTTATGGCTGTACCACTTTTCAATTCAGTATCATAAATTCTTAGTTCACCACCAGAAAAAGCTTTAGGTTCTTGATAAAAATAATAAACATAGGTAATCTCTCGACTAGCAGTTTTCTCACTACCCGCATCGTTATGAATTTTGTAATAACATCCATCATTATGTGCGGTTAATTGCACTTCAATTTCTGATATCTCGAAGGGACGAAAGTTTAGTTTTGTTAATACTTCTGGTAAGGTTTCTAATACTTTGCTTTGAATAAATGTTGATAATTCAGGAAAGTATTGTGATAATAGTACATAGGATTGTCGATATTTATCTGCTTTAGTTGTTGTGGTTGATTCAATATATTGGTCTCGTTTTTGAATTGCCTCTTCTATAGCTTTTTGATTATTTTCAGGTAATAAAAAATTGGTAATTTCTACATAATCAGCAGATAAAAAATTAGGTGTTATTTGTATTTTTGGGGGTGCTTTAGTAAACAATTTTGTACCTAAATTATTTGTCTGTATTTCATTGAGTTGTTGTTGAGCTTCGGATACTAATGTAGCTGGTGAATGATTATTTTGGTGAGACAAAAGACCTGTCATTTCTAGAATTTTTAGGGCTACTGTTGCTCGTTCTTGTGCCGGAAGTTGTTGATTTTTGAGAATTTCTTCTAAAGTATCAATTGACTGGAGAAGTAATTTATTTACTCTTTCTGTCGCAACAATATTGTTATTATTAAAATTGCTATTGTTGTTTACTTTTGGCTCTATGTACATAATAAAATTCAATAATTTACTAGAGGTTTAATGATACTTTACCTTAATAGTTTATCTTAAAAAGGAGAATTCCCCTGTGGTGTGATAATGAGTTAATAGCAAATAGTTGATAGCAAAGCTCTTCTGTTTGCGGAGCATTCCGTTTGCATTTGCGTAATATCCTGTAGGGAAACATTCCGCAGGAAAGGAAAAGAGGCTGGATGACTTCTAAATACTTACAAAAATCTTCACTTCTTCTTCCTTATTAAGGAACAATTAAGGTATAAAGCCTCCCCATTTCTGGAGAAAAAAATTCCTTGAATGCCAATCCTTCTATTACAGAAGAGTTCAAGAATTTAGAATTTAGAATGCGCGAATTACCTCTCCTTGAAAACGGATAGGATTGACAAACAGGAAAATTTTTATTTATTATCCCCTATCCAAGGGGAGGCTAAACCACAATATTTAGGTAATCATTAATTAGGGTTTGCTGATTAAATTTTAAAGCATTAACAGATAAAGGTTTTAGCCTGTAATGGTCTTTAAAAAGTACAAGATTTTTGCTCCTTAAAACTCATGCATCTTAGGATTTTGAGTTGACAAGAGCCGAAAAATCACGAATTAAATTCTTCCT
>JBCDJM010000152.1:0-17210 GCA_038747755.1 Cyanobacteria bacterium P01_H01_bin.35 | reverse complement strand
TAGAAACTGAGGATGATTATTGGGTACAACCTTGTGTTTCTCCCGTTTGGGATACCGCTTGGGTAATACGTTCGTTGGTTGATTCTGGTATTGCTCCTAGTCATCCGGCAGTGGTTAAGGCTGGGGAATGGTTGTTGCAACAGCAAATTTTGGATTATGGTGACTGGGCGGTTAAAAATAAATTGGGTAAACCGGGGGGTTGGGCGTTTGAATTTATCAATCGTTTTTATCCAGATATAGATGATACGGCAGTTGTGGTTATGGCTTTGGACGCTGTGGAGTTGTCTGATGAGGAGTTGAAACGGGTGGCGATCACTCGTGCTATGGAGTGGGTAGCTTCGATGCAATGTGAACCTGGGGGTTGGGCAGCTTTTGATGTGGATAATAATCAGGAGTGGTTGAATGATATTCCTTATGGAGATTTAAAGGCAATGATCGATCCGAATACGGCGGATGTGACGGCGCGGGTGTTGGAGATGGTTGGTTGTTGTGGGTTGTCTATGGATAGTTGGCGGGTAAAACGGGCGATCGATTATTTGGCAAGGGAGCAGGAAGGGGAGGGTTGTTGGTTTGGTCGGTGGGGAGTTAATTATATATATGGTACGAGTGGGGTTATTTCGGCTTTGGCTGTTGTGGCGCGGGAAAGTCACGGAGGTTATATAGAAAGGGGGGCGACTTGGTTGGTTGGTTGTCAAAATTCGGATGGGGGATGGGGTGAGAGTTGTTGGAGTTATAATGATCCGTCGTTGAAGGGGCAGGGGAAAAGTACGGCGTCTCAGACTGCTTGGGCGTTGATTGGTTTATTGGCGGCGGGGGAAGCGACTGGTAATTTTGCTAGGGAGGCTATTGATAGGGGGGTAGATTTTTTGGTTTCGACTCAGAAGGATGATGGGAGTTGGGCGGAGTCGGAGTTTACTGGTACTGGGTTTCCCTGTCATTTTTATATTAAATATAATTTTTATCCGCAATATTTTCCTTTGATGGCTTTGGGAAAGTATGAGAGTTTATTGAGTTAGGAGTTAGATTAGAAATTCAAAATTCATCAGATAGCTAGAGATTTGTCTGATGAAACTTTGAAATTTTTAGAGAGAAATATTAGTAGAGGCGTTCGGAAGTGGCAAGTCGCTCTTTGGGAAAAATTGAGTCAGATTGCTAGAGGTTTGTTTGATAAAACTTTTCAATTTTTAGAGAGAAATATTGAGAGAAGCGCTCGGAAGTGGCGAGTCGCTCTTTGGGAAAAATTGAGTCAGATTGCTAGAGGTTTGTTTAATAAAACTTTTCAATTTTTAGAGAGAAATATTGAGAGAAGCGCTCGGACGTTGCGAGTCGCTCTTTGGGAAAATAAGCGTTAGATAGTTACAGGTTTGTCTGATGAAACTTTGAGATTTTCACAGAGAAATATGAGTAGAGACGCTCGGACGTTGCGAGTCGCTCTTTGGGAAAATAAGCGTTAGATAGTTAGAGGTTTGTCTGGTGAAACTTTTCAATTTTTAGAGAGAAATATTGAGAGAAGCGCTCGGACGTTGCAAGTCCCTCTTTTCTGAAAATAAGCGTCAGATAGCTAAAGGTTTGTCTGATGAAATTTGGAAATTTTTACAGAAAAATATGAGGAGAGACGCTCGGACGTTGCGAGTCGCTCTTTTGAAAAAATTTAGTTAGATAGCTAGAGGTTTGTCTGATTAAATTTTGATATTTTCACAGAGAAATATGAGGAGAGACGCTCGGACGTTGCGAGTCGCTCTTTTGAGAAAATCTAGTCAGATAGCTCAAGGTTTGTCTGATAAAATTTTGATATTTTTAGAGAGAAATATGAGGAGAGACGCTCGGACGTTGCGAGTCGCTCTTGTGAGAAAATTGAGTTAGATAGCTAGAGGTTTGTCTGATGAAACTTTGATATTTTCAGATTATTTGTCAAAATTCTGTAGAAGTAACTCCATCATTTCAGTTATCAGTTAAAAGTTAATAATTGTCACTATGAATTTCTCAATTGTTTTTACCTTCCCCAAAATTCCAATTACTTAAACTTACGGTTGTTTTCTATCCTGACTACTAAATCAGACAATAATTAATTACCCAGATTTGATATGGCTATAAAAGCTAAATAATATTGTCACACTTTTACTATTATCGAACACAAATATAGGTAGAGGTACTGTGGAGTGTTAAGTCACTTCTATTCTGAAAATTTAGTCAGACTAGAAGGTATAGGTAGTAGTCCAATACGAAATTTAAAAAAACTGCTTATAAAATTATCTACAAAACCCAAACCTTTACCGAAAAACATTAGAAATGGATGACTTCAATCAAGAACTAAACAGTAAGATACGCAGGATGCTAGTGTCTAAATATTTTCTAGCATTTATTGACAAAAATCTCAAGCAATTTAGATTACATTCTGATTATGATCCAATGTATGTAGTTGTCAAAACTCGTGAAGTTGCTTTAGAAAAAATTCTATCTGCAGAAATGCTTGATGCTTGCTTAAAGAGAATTTGTTTAAGTGTTATTAAAAATCTTGAGGAAAAAACAAAGTCTGAAAAATCAGTAGAAAATAAAACTAATGACTTCAATCAAGAACTAAACAGTAAGATAGAGACGATGCGAGAGTCTAAATCTTTTCAGCAATTTATTAACCTAAGGCTCAACCAATTTGGATTACATTCTGATTATGATGAAATGGATATAGTTGTCAAAGCTCGTGAAATTGCTTTAGAAAAAATTCTATCTGAAAAAGTAAATGTTAAAAATTTTAATCCTTGGTTTAAAAAAATATGTCTTGAGCTTATTAAAAATCTTGACGAAAAAACAAGTTCTCAAAATTCAAGACCAAATAAAACGAAAGAATTAGAGCGTAAGATATACAGTATGCTAGATTCTGATTCTGAAGATGTTCTGTCATTTCCATTTATTTACTATAAGCTCAAGCAATTTAGATTACATTTTTATTACGATATAATGGATGTATTTGTCGAAGCTCGTGAAATTGCTTTAGAAAAAATTCTATCTGAAAAAGTAAATGTTGAAAATTTTGATCCTTGGTACAAGAAGATCTGTTTTAACGTCATTAGAAATTTTGACAAAAAGACAAAATCTGGAAAATCAACTGAATTTAAACTAAGAAACAAAAGCGATCTAACTTACTCAAAAGAGGATTTAATATATTCAACAGAGCCTAACCTAAAATTATTAAGTGAAGGTTGGGAAAAGTTAAGTGAAGAAGAAAAATTTATTTTGCACTTGAGAGAGGTTGAAGGATATTCATGGAAGGAAGTGGCAAAAAGCGTTGCTGATTTTAACCAATTAATTATCCAGGATTTAGATGATGAAAAAAAGTTAGTCGATAGGGTTCGACAGAAAGGAGGAAGAGCTTTAAAAAAATTACGGGATTCATTTGGGATAAAATTATCAGCACAAGTCAATTAATTACACTGAAGCTTAAAGGGGATGAGTTAAAATAAATCTTGTAGAAAGTTAAGGTTATTTTCTCTCTCTCTTAATAATCTGGTGGTGATGATTTAGAAAAGCTAAGATTTAGTTAGTATGAAAAAATATTGGGGATAGAGAAATTATTGAGACGAAAGAAATAGGGGTTAATAATTATGCTAATTCATTCATCTAAACAACAACGCAGAAATCTTCAAAGTCTTTACAGTTATCAGTTATCAGTTATCAGTTAACAGTTGTTAGTTAGCAATTATTAGTTATCAGTTAACTGAATAAATAAATTTTCTACTTAATTTTTATGAAGTAAATCTCATGCTAATTCATTCATCTAAACAACCACGCAAAAATTATCAAAATCGTTCTTTTAAAAATCAAGATTTGAGAGGTGCAGATTTCTCTTTTGCAGATATTAGGGGAGCAGATTTTACCGGAGCAAATCTCACGAAGGCTAACTTCAACTATGCTTTAGCAGGATTAACAAAATTTCAGGTTATTAGACTATCTATTCTGGTAGTTATCCTATCTATAGTTGCAGCTATGGCTGTATATGTTGCTGGTTATATTCCGATAAAATTTATCCTTAATCAAACAAACCAGTCAATTCCTATTTATATCAGTGCAGTTCTTTTGATTGTGCAAGAACTTGGAAGTATTGGCTTGTTAGTAGCTGCAATTCGTCAAGGAATTCAAAGAGCTATAGGATATTTACTTCCTGTAATTTCTCTAATGATAATAATAATTCCAATACTGACAGTGTTTGGCGTGTCTGAATATCGATCTATAGAATGGTTGATTTTTTTTGGAGGATATTTAAGCTTTTTAGGAATTTTCGTATTAATTTTTAGTCTCAGTTTAGCAGTAGTTTTGGCTGAAATTGTTGCTGGTAAATGGTTGGTAAATATAGTGTTTGTTGGAACACTTGTAGTAACTATTGCAGGAATTATTACTAAAATTTTGCATGACTATGATCGAGATAATATGACTCTTTGGTGGGTAGTTACTATTCTAGCTATAGTTATTTCGCTAACTTTAATATTAATAGCTCAATATCTTGCAAAAAAGGTATTAGCGGAAGACGAAAATAATCTTTTTCTCCAACGATTAGCTGTTGCTATTGGAACTCTAGGAGGTACCTGTTTTAAAAATGCTAATTTAACCGATGCCGACTTTAGTCATGCCATTCTCAAAAGCACAAATTTTCGATTTGCTAATACCACTCGTACATTCTGGCGAGAAACCAAATATTTAAAATTTGCCAGAGTCGAAGCAACTATATTCGAAGATATAAAAGTTAGAGAATTATTGATAACTGGATGGGGAAAAGACCAAGAATATATACAAGCAAACTTAAGAGGAGCAAACCTGATAAGTGCCGAGCTTAGTAATGCAAATTTAAAACTAACAGATTTAGGGGAAGCTTCTCTACAAGCTGCCAATTTAAACAATGCAAATTTAACCGAAGCATTAGCAATAGGCGCTAATTTTACCTCCGCTCAAATGTCAGGAACTTGTTTAGAAGGTTGGAATATTGACCACACAACTATCCTCGATAATATTGAGTCAAAATATATCTATTTATTAGAAGAACCACTACCAGAAACATGCGATAGAGAACGTCGCCCTAGTAGTGGATATTTTAAAGAGGGAGAGTTGACAAAGTTATTCACAGAAGTCTTGAACACTGTGGATTTAATTTTCCGAAATGGAGTAGATGCCAAAGCTTTTATGTCATCTTTCCAACAGATAAAAGTGGAAAAGGAAGGCATCCCCATGACGATTCGGGGTATGGAAAATAAAGGTGATGGAGTAGTAGTAATTACTATTGATGTACCCCCAGAAACTAATAAAGAAAAAATCCATCGGGACTTTGTAGAAACCTACGAAAAAAATCTGAGAGTGCTAGAGGAAAAATATCAGAAAGAATTAAAAGAAATCAAACGACAGATAAATCAAAATCTTCAGGAAAGTGAGAGAAAATATCAGATAGAGTTGGCAGAAAGAGAAAGAAAATATCAGATAGAGTTGGCAGAAAGAGAGAAACAAATTACTCGTTCAGAAGAGCAAAATAAATACATGATGTCTTTGGTTAATCAGATATTTCAAAAATCAACATCTTCTAATTATTTGGTAACTCTCAATTTTGAAGGGGGAAGTTTTGAAACAGGTTTTCCAGTTATTAGAGCTAATATTTGGTCAGACTCTCATCCTTTACCAATTTCTTTTAGCGGTAATTTAACCCCCAAACTAGAAATTTATCAGCTCTATCAAAACTGGAGAAAAAAATATGAACAATTGGTAACACGCCATCAAAATTTCAACTATAGAATCAAAATCAAGAAAAAGCAGACGACAAGTTCTTCCCAAATAAATCAGGGAATTGAGGAAATAATTAGTCAAATTAAGGAATTAGAAAAAGAGTGGCGATCGCTCCTCAATAACTGGTTGAACGATCCGAATTTTAACCGAATAGAAAAGGAGCTACGAACTAGATTTAATCCCTCAGACAAAGTACGATTAATTATCCAATCTGAAGATATTTTAATGCAGCGAATTCCCTGGCACTTATGGAATTTTTTCTCAGATTATCAATTTGCTGAAACTGCTATAGGTTTGCCAGAAGCTAACCGAGTCGAAAAGTTTAATATTGCTAGGGGAAAAATCCGCATCTTAGCAATTTTTGGAAATGACAAAGGAACAAATATTGAGGAAGAGCAACAATATTTATCTAGTCTCTCTAGCGAAGCAGAAATTATCTCTTTAGTCGAACCAAGCCGCCAAAAATTAGATGAAAAATTATGGGATGAAAAAGGTTGGGATATTATTTGTTTTTCTGGTCATAGTCAAAGTAAGCCTGATGGGAGTACCGGATACTTTTATTTAGGAAATGAAACCAAAATGACAGTTGAGGAGTTAGAAGATTCTCTGGGAACAACTATTAGGAAAGGTCTACAATTAGCAATTTTCAATTCTTGCGATGGATTAGGTTTAGCTCGACAACTTGCTAGGTTACATATTCCGGCAATTATTGTTATGCGAGAGGAAGTTCCAGATGTAGTTGCTCGGAAATTTTTGAAGTATTTTCTTGAGTCATTTGCTGGTGGAAAATCTCTATATATTTCTGTGCGAGAAGCGAGGGAAAAGTTACAAGTAATAGAAGATAAATTTCCTGGTGCAAGTTGGTTGCCAGTTATTTGTCAAAATGCCGCAGAAATACCTCCTAGTTGGCAAAGTTTACAAATTTATCATTCCAATTTTGACGGTGGTTTGATCAAATTATTATCGCCTCTTGAAACTGAAAAATTTAAACGCCTCACATCAAAGCAAAAAAGTCTACTTCAACATTATTATGAATTGACAAATCTCTCAGAGTTATCTCAACATGAAGCGAAACAAATGGAAAAAATACTTGAAAGAGCAGAATCAGACGATTTACTAAATTATTGGATTGAAAAAATAGATGGCTTGGTTTATGAGAAGTTAGGTTTATTGACGGAAGAGAAACTTGACTATTATGAGAAGCAAAAAGCAAGGGGTAAAGAATTTTTTGTTGATTAAGATTTTTGTGGAATTAGTAAAATCTCAAATACGTCTAGATCATGTTCTGATAATTTAGTGAGGATATTGTAGCTAGACAAACTAGGTTCAGCCCAACAAAAAATAGATTTGTTGGGTTAACCTTTGGGAAGCAACCTAAGTTTCTCAACCAAACCGACGAGAGACTGTTTTTCTGATTAGACATCTCGCAGACTTGATAATCAGAAGCTCAAGAAAGTAATTTCTAAATCAATTCCAAAATTACCGAACTTCTGAATAAAATACCCTCCCATAATTTTGATAGAGCTGACCAAGAAACAAAACTCATTTAATCACTCAAGAACTGTAGTTTTATCTTCCTCCTTAACTTCTTCTTGAACATCAATCTTAATTTCCTGAACAGAATCATTTCCACTATCTCTCTTATCAACATCCGTTATAATTTTCATTCCTTGAGGAGTTACTTCAAGATGGAAAAGATACCTACCATTAATCATCTGAATTGTGGTTAAAGCTCCGATGGAAAAAATTAGAACTCCGCAAAGTGGAAAAGTAATTTGCCAGATAGAAAGTTGCCATTTCATAGAATATTTACCTCGGCTTGAGACAGATGTATTTATTAGAGGGTTTCGTACTAATTCAAGACTTAACAACCTCTCTATTATTTATGTGGTTCTCTAATCTGGTTTTGTGACAGTAGCGATCGCCTGAGCAAGTAATAAGTAATAAGTAATAAGTAATAAGTAATAAGGGTTGTATTCTTAACTAAACACATAATGGATTTGCAACTTAATAAAGTACCAGTTATTAGTACATAAAAAAGTCTGTGTCTTTCCGAAACGAGGCGGTGATATTAGACTCAACCTCAATTGAAAAGATTCAACCTATCTACCTTTGTGACAGTAGCGATCGCCAATCTATTATTAAACTTCTCTTTTTTTCTGACTTAATCTAGATTTAGACCAGTTGCCAAAAATCTTTCCTTGTCGGCGCATTTTGTTAGAGATTTTTTCCATTTACTACCCCTACACTCCTGAAAAAAATCTCTAATTTATAACAAATTAAAACTATAGCAATCAGTTGTAATTTCTGAGAATTTGTAATATTTGATCGTAGGGTTTTGCTCTCCTCTCCCCAAACTAAGATGGGGTTTGGAGACCAAACCCCTACAGTTTTTTCTCACATCTCATTCCTGATTCCTATACTTTAAAATCTTTATTCTTCTCTAGAAGTAGCGATCGCTTTCTTCCATGACTAAAATCAAAAAACAGTTTCCTGCAATAACGCAAAAGTATAAGTAAAAAAAATAAAATCAACTCTTATCATTTTTTCTGCTTATTGAAAAAATCTCTGATTTCGGCTAATTATTACAAAATATTTTACGGACTTGCGTTATTTCAGGGATTTGGTATCATATAGATACATAGCTTATTGTGCCAATGTTGTGTTTAAAAATAAGAAATTTTGTCTAGAAAAAGCTACAACCTTCTATTTTTCGTCAATATAGGGTGCAAAAATTTATACCTTTTCTACGGTTGAATAAATCTCAAAAAAACTAATTTTGAATAGGTGTCGGTGTCTAAGCAATTATAGCTATTGACAAATTTATTTTGATAGTATCCAAATACTGCTATTCAAAATAAAATATCTCAGGAATGTTCAAAAATAAAAATAAAAATGATGACTGATAGATAAAACTACGACTTATATATATAATGTCCGGTTGAATAATTTAATTAGAAGCTCTCGTAGTATTGCTCGAGCAATAACATAGATAGGGCTAAAGCCCTACTACAAACAAAAATTTTTTTATCACTTAATTATTAGGTAGACACAAATCAACCTAACTACCTAAAAAATGTCAATCACTCAAAACTTTAGAGATTGCTTCTTTCCACTCTGTTCTAGTCGCAATGATCGTAGCGAAATTTAACTATACCTGGCATTGAATAGTTATTGAAACTAGGGAAACGTGCTTTGCCTGGAAGTAGGGGTTTGGTCTCCAAACCCTCAGTGAAGTTCCTACACCAAAAGCGAAAGTTCTACTCTAAACTTCTGAGGTCTACTTGAGACTCTCAGAATTTTCTTTAGACATATTAGACATCTCCAGAAAAGAGGGAACAGGGAACACTTAACTGGGAACAGGGAAGAATAATTGATGATTTATGGATAAGAATTGATTTGACTTTTTATTTTTGGAGATGTCTATTCCCTTCGATTCATCCGACACTGAAATTTTTTCAGTGTGGTGGTTCTCTCAAAGAAAACTAAAGTAGTTTTATAGTAGGGGCGATTTCCTAGGTCATGCTCCGCAAAAGCGAATCGCCCCTACAGGGTTTTGGTTGTGACGTAAGGTCATCAATCTGAAAAGCGCTGTAAAGCAAACAGACGAAATACAGAAAATATCTCTTCCCGCTCCTACTACCTAATTAGAGAAAATTATTTAACTAACTCTTTAACCTTACCCATAATACCTTCAGGACCAATGCCTTGATGGGGGAACTGTTCCCAAAGACCGCCACAACCTTCTTTGTGAGTAGCAATATAAGAAAACTTCGGAGTCATGCCACGCTCTAACAACCAAGAACCGAAACGACTGCCCAAACCAGTACGACGGTTGAAGGCTTCAACTACCAAAACAAAAGGAGCAGCACCTACCTTTTTCAACATATCCTCATCAATTACATTCAGAGTCGGTTTATTAATCAAACCAACATCTATTCCCTCCTGCTTCAGACGTTCCACTGCATCAAGAGAACGATACAACGCATCACCAAAACTCACAATATAACCAGCAGTACCTTCCCGAATCACCTCATCTTTTCCAGGAGTAAACTTGTAACCTTCCCCAAAAAATTCCTTACCATCAGCGTCAAGCATAATAGGCACTTTCGAGCGAGTCGAAAAAATAAAGCGCATTCCAGTTTGAGTAAACACCGCCTCAACACAAGCCTTCATTTGATTAGCATCTGCTGGGAAATAGAGACGAGTTTCATAAGCATCATCCAGACCATTGTCGGCAAACATATTGTTTAAACCGAAGTGACAAGTATTATCTGCCATGTCGTCTATCCCCGCGTGGGAGAAATGACATAAAACATTAGACTTATTTAACCGCGCCATTGTAATTTCCGAGATGCACATTTCTAGGAAGGCGCTGAAAGTTGCAAAAATACCTTGCTTACCAACTTCCATGCCAAACCCCGCAGCAGCAGAAAAGTTGCCTCGTTCCATAATACCGCCACTAACAAACCGCTCTGGGAAAGCCGTGCGAATTTGTTTCAGTCCGCAGGAACCCTCTAAGTCACTGTCAACAAATAAGTGGTTGCTACGTTCTGTCTCACTCATGCCATTCAGAATAGACACGACAGTATCGCCGAAGACATTGCGGTTAGAACCTGCTTTATCACTAACTCCCAGATAAGTGTAACTTTGCTTAGGTTTTTCAATACCTTCAAGATAATTAACTGCTTCAGTTATCCCTCTACCCTTGAGATACTCGATCGCCAACTTTAAAGGAATTACATCATGTCCGTGGATAGAACCTTCTAAACCTTCAATTCCTGGGGACATTTTCCGCTTATTAACTACAGCGATCGGACCTTCAGTTGTAACTGCTTGACAAATTCTTTGGTAAAGACTGTCTAAATCTTCTCCATCTCCTTCCAGTACAGTCAAACCATGACCTGTGAGAGTTTTGTTCAGGTCATAACCTTTTAAATAGCTAGAAGGATGACCTGCAATAGTCACGTCATTATCATCAATGAGCAATTTAACGTTCAGATTTTGTGCTACTGCCATTCTCGCAGCTTCAGCATCATTACCTTCTTGTTGAGAACCGTCAGAACCGAGGCAAAATACTACTTTATTAGGATTTGCCATTGCCACACCATTGATATAAGGCCACATATGTCCCAATCTCCCGGAACTAAATTTTACTCCTGGAGTAAGTCCTAGTTCTGGGTGTCCTGGTAGATGGGAATTAGCTGCCCGATAATTTACAAGACGTTCAACGGGAAGGTCTCCTTGTATAACTGCCATTAAGTATTGGGTAGCTACACGGTGTCCTGCCTCATCAAAGAAAATAGGTACAAACTTTTCTGCTGCGCCTCGGAAAAAAGCATCTAGAATCATTACTTCAGGCACTGTATCATAAGGCCCACCTGTATGACCTCCTACTCCTCTAGCAGCGCCAGTAGCTGTAAAGAAAATAATTGTATCACGACAAAGTTGAATATTTGCTTTGAGTGTTTGTCGTTGTTCATCTGTAAGGGTGGGGTTTGTGGGGTCTAGCGACAGAGGTTTGTAGCTTGCTATATCAATTGGAAATGGTGCCTTAGCAATTGTCATAGTTAATTCAGAGTAATAATATCTATAATTTATATTCCCATAATTTGTTCTCTTTAAATAGGATTGGCTAAAAAAAGTCTTTTTAGGGAGGTAGTAGGGAGTAGTTACAAGGCTATGTTTTTAATAATTGACGCTATGGGAGGTATGGGAGGAAAGTCAGTTTTGATTAATGCAGCTTGCGTATATTAGGAATTAAGCTCAAAACATGGCTAAAAGCCTTATTGGTAAAAGTTTATAGTCTTTTTCAGTTCAAAAATACTGAAAAGCTTATACCAATTACCATGCATTCTTGCTATACTTCAACAATCAAGTATTTTTCCAGATTTAAAGTC
This sequence comes from Cyanobacteria bacterium P01_H01_bin.35, assembly GCA_038747755.1. Classification (GTDB taxonomy): domain Bacteria; phylum Cyanobacteriota; class Cyanobacteriia; order Cyanobacteriales; family Microcoleaceae; genus Trichodesmium. Next base: position 5,550 of record JBCDJM010000152.1, on the reverse strand, counting down.
TGTTTTTGGCAATTAGTAGCTAGTTTTTGATAATTATCACTACTTTTTCTCTCCTCTATATCCCACAGTCTAAGCACTTTTTTATCCAACAAAATATAGTAATATTTTTGATAAATGGTATTATATAGTAAGCCTTTAAGCATTTTAAAAAATTTTTATTTCCCAACAACTCTATTCCAGACTCCCTAGACTTCGCACACTTCCCACACTCCCCGCCCTCTCCACACTTCCAGTACAATGTAACGGTTGTTTTAGTTTAGATAGAGTGTGATAGAACGTTACACCTTACCCGAAATGGGCGAACTTTGGACTGATAATGCGAAGTTGAAAACTTGGTTACAAGTGGAAATAGCTGTCTGTGAAGCTCAGGCAGAACTTGGCTACATACCTGCTGAGGCAGTAGCAGAAATTAAGGCCAAGGCGAATTTTGACCAGAAGCGGGTGCTGGAAATTGAGGCAGAAGTCCGCCATGATATGATTGCCTTCTTGACAAATGTTAATGAATATGTGGGCGATGTTGGACGATATATTCACTTGGGTTTAACAAGTTCTGATGTTTTAGATACTGCCCTAGCATTACAAATGGTGGCGAGTCTAGATCTTTTGTTGTCTTGTATGGAAGAATTAGGACAAGCTATTCGTTATCAAGCACAACAACATCGGGAAACTTTTATGGTAGGTCGTTCCCACGGTATTCATGCGGAACCGATGACTTTTGGTTTTAAATTGGCAGGATGGTTAGCAGAGGTTTGTCGTCATCGCCAGAGGTTAGTACAACTACGTCAGAATATTGCTGTGGGTAAAATTTCTGGAGCAGTAGGAACTTATGCAAATATTGACCCAAGAGTTGAGGCGATCGCTTGCCAAAAACTGGAACTTGAACCGGATACAGCTTCTACTCAGGTAATTTCTCGCGATCGCCATGCCGAGTATGTACAAACTCTTGCCTTATTAACTGCTTCTATTGAACGTTTTGCGGTGGAAATTCGGAACCTGCAACGGACAGATGTTTTAGAGGTTGAGGAATATTTTTCTCAAGGTCAAAAAGGTTCGAGTGCCATGCCTCACAAACGTAACCCCATCCGTTCGGAAAGGTTAACAGGAATGGCAAGAATTGTCCGGGGTCATGCTGTTGCTGCTTTGGAAAATGTTGCCCTTTGGCATGAACGGGATATTTCTCATAGTTCAGTAGAAAGAGTTATTTTACCAGACGCTTGTATTTTGACTCATTTTATGCTCAAAGAAACTACTGAATTAGTCAAGAAATTGTTAGTATATCCAGAAAACATGAAGCGAAATATGAATGTTTATGGAGGGGTAATTTTTAGCCAAAGAGTGCTTTTAGCTTTAGTAGAAAAAGGCATGATCCGAGAGGATGCTTATAAAATTGTTCAGTCTTGCGCTCATCAAGCTTGGAATCAACCTAATGGTAATTTTCAAGATTTAATTAATCAAGATGAACAGATTAAAAGTCAGTTATCTGAAGCAGAAATTGCAGCTTGTTTTGACCCGAAACACCATTTAAAACATCTAGATGATGTTTATCAAAGACTAGGTATTTAAAGCTGTATGTTTGACGAGATATAAATTTTTTCTATCTTGAAATTACAGTTTTCTCATACTTCTGACTTGTGATGCAGGGTGCGTTAGACAGCTAAAATTTAAGCTACAAATAGCATTTAAGAATCTGTAATAACGCACCACTCTCGCTAATTAAAAGGAAGTATTGAAATGGGTAAATTAATAATTTTATCTTGATATAGCAATCATATTTCAGTTGTGAGATTTTAGTAGTAGTTAGGAGTCAGGAGACAGGAGTCAGCAGTCAGAATATTGAAGGATTTTGAGCGTTCTTAATTGTTCTGAAATATCTCATAAATAATTCCTGATTGCTATATTTACCAATTATCTATTCTATATTTATGCTACTAGGATTCAAAACTGAAGTGCACCCAAATAATTAGGGTTTGCTGAAAAAGTATTTTTTAAGGAGTAGGAGAGTGGGGGAGTGTAGGGGAGTAAATTTTTTGCTCAACTCTTCCCCAAAATTCTAACTTTTTGAGTATCAAGAGCTGAAAAATAGGTACTTTTTCCCGACAAAAAAAGGCTAAAACCTTGATTTTTCAATGCTTTAATATTTAATCAGAAGAGCAATAATTAGCATTTACAGCGGTTTTCACAAAGGTATACTACAAAACTTCTTCCTTATTCCTTCTTACTTCTTCCTTTAAACCCAAATCTCTGTACTCTATTTTAATAAAAACTGCTATAAGATGAAACAGTCTACTAGAACAGATTATTTATAGAAAATCCATAGATTTTTTGCAGATAATCGTAGGTTTCTAAGAACGGTAATTAATATTATTTCTGGATGAACAGTTATAAATAATTAGGTTAAAATTGATAATTCAGAAGAAAACAGGGAGTAGGGGAAAATAATTGATAATTTATGCCTGATAATGATTTTATTTTTTATTATCGGAGATGTGTAATACCATTTTGAAAAAAGAATGCTACGAAAAGGTAGCTCTCGATTAGATGTGCTTAAAAATAGCTGCCCCAATTGATTTTAGATAGTTATATCTATCGTTTTCCTCTTTTTTTCAAAATTTTCCCCTTCTTCCTTACTTCTACTATTTGTAACAAAGATTTATCAAATTGATATAATATTTAACTTTAAACTAAAAATCTGAAGATGTTAGAATTTGATGAGAGAGAAAATCAAGATAAGTTTGATCGCTTAATGATGGGTCATTGTCTGGAGCTTGCCCGACGTGCTTTGGGAAAGACTGCCCCTAATCCTTTGGTGGGTTGTGTGATTATGCAAAATGGCCACATTCTGGGTGAGGGGTTTCATCCTGGTGCTGGTCATCCTCATGCTGAAGTTTTTGCTTTGAGAGAGGCGGGGGAAAAAGCTAGAGGAGCTACTGCTTATGTTAGTTTAGAACCATGTAATCATTATGGAAGGACGCCACCTTGTACAGAGGCTTTAATTGCAGCAGGTGTAGTAAGGGTGGTAATTGGCATGATCGATCCTAATCCTCTGGTTGCAGGTAGTGGTGTGGCAAAGTTGCGGGATGCTGGTATTGAAGTAGTAGTGGGAGTATTAGAGGCCGAGTGTCGTGAACTGAATGAAGCTTTTATTCACCGAATGCTTTACCGTCGTCCCTTCGGAATTTTGAAATATGCGATGACTCTTGATGGTAAAATTGCTACTACTACAGGTCATAGTGCATGGGTGACTTCTCAGGAAGCACGGAGTGAAGTGCATAAGTTACGGGTTGCTTGTGATGCTGTGATTATTGGGGGTAATACGGTTCGGCGAGATAATCCATTTTTGACGAGTCGTAGGGGTAGAGATGATAATCCTTTGCGGGTGGTTCTGAGTCGCAGTTTAGATTTGCCTACAGAGGCTAATTTATGGGATGTTAGTGAGGCTGAAACTTTAGTATTTACAGAAGTAGATTCTAATCGAGAATTTCAGGAGTATTTGAGGGAAAAAGGGGTAGAAGTGGTGGAAACTTCGACTTTAACTCCAGCACTGGTAATGGATAATCTCTACGATCGCGGATTTCTTTCTGTGCTTTGGGAATGTGGGGGGACTTTAGCTGCTAGGGCGATCGCTGATGGTGCAGTACAGAAAATCTTGGCTTTTATTGCTCCGAAAATTATTGGTGGGGAAATGGCACCTTCACCTGTAGGTGATTTAGGATTAACTAAAATGACGGAGGCTTTTGAGTTAGAAAATATTAGTATGCGTGCTGTTGGTTGTGATTATTTATTGGCTAGTTATTTGCAGCATAAAAAGGAGGAACTTTGAGTTTTTTTATCAGAGATTTATATTAGCTTTTTCTTGCAAAATCTTGAATTTTTTGAAGTTCACTAATACCAATCCAATCAATATTTGCTACAAATAGTCGGATAAATGTTATAGAGGATAGTTTTTGTAGATAGATTTTTGTTAATCCCAATAGTTAATTTACTCAACCAACTCCCACAAAAAAAATCAACTTCATTTTCTTCTTTTTTTCTGTTCATTTACTACTTCTTAAAATTATGTCACTTGTTCACTTAAAAAAATATGTCGTAACTCTTCACCTACGAGAAATGCTTGAAGACGGTCAAACTAATAATCAATTTGCCATCTTAGGCTTAGGAGTGTTTTTATTAAGTCCGTTAGTCGCTCCGACAATTACAAAAGTTGCTAGACCACTGGTTAAATCTGTGATTAAAAGTGGTCTTTCTTTATATGAACAAAGCAAGACAACTTTTGCAGAAATAGGGGAAGAATTTTCCGATAATTTAGCAGAATCTCAAACCAATCGGCGGTGTTAAAATTATCAGCATGAATTTGTTATAACTCTCTCGAAATAAAGCAACGAGAGAGTATCAATTTTCTAGTTCAATCTATGGAGTTGTTGATTGATTTGTATTCAATTCTTGTTGAGAATATGCACCCGCTTTTAAGTTAGCTTTATGTTGTGTTTCTGCTGCTACTTCTGCCTTTGCTTCTGCTACAATATCTCCAAAAACTTCTACTGTTTCTGCCAAAGCGCCTTTAGTTTTTTCCAATAAAGAAACTCCTGTTTTAATAGTTGCCTTAGCCACAGGTTTTAAGAAAGGTAAAATAATTGGAGTTAAAACAACCGCCCCCACACCCACGGCAATTGGAACTCGATGCTGAATTATAGTTTGTTTAACTTGTTGTGGTAAATTTTGAGTTGTTTTTCCCCAAGTTTGGTTAACTGGAACAGGTAAATTTTTATTCACTGATTCCAGTGGATTTTGATTCATTTGTGCTGCCATTTTCATGCTCTCCTGATTTGGTATTAAATATAATTATAGCGCTAGGGAATAGGGAATAGGGAATAGGGAATAGGGAATAGTAGACTAATAAAGGGTTTTAGGATTTAGAAATGTCAAACACCTTAATGCGTAGCGCTATATAACAATTAATTTTATCAAAAAAAATTAATTTTTAATTAAATAATACAGGGCTTCCCATTGTTATGAGGTAAAAAATTTTAGGTTTGAGGGAACAGGGAATAGGGAATAGAAAATAATAAAAACAACTGTACCTCATAGCTTCGGAAACTGGTTTAAGAAAGTTACGCTAATGAAATTAGTCATCAGCTCACTTTATAAGTTTAGTAGTTATTACTTTCCAAAGCTGAATGTGAAAGCATTTACCAGAAAAAGCTGAAAACTGTTTGCGCAGCATTCCGGAACGGAAATGTTAATAGCTGAATGCTTACCAAAATCTAATATTAATAGATATGAAACTGGAAGTATTTAAGCCAAATCAAGCCACAATTATAGAGAAAACTTTAATCACTAAGTATTAAACAGTTTAATATCTGAGTTGATAATTATTTTGGCTTAATTTCACTAGCAGATACTTGACACTTTTGACAAATGAATGTAATATTAAATTTTTCACTTACTGAATAATTAATAATTAATAGTTAATAATTAATAATTAAGAGTTGATAGTCAATAATTAATTATTCATTCAACAATTAAGGTTTAAAACCTCCCCTTGGATAGGGG
>JBCDJM010000151.1:0-17352 GCA_038747755.1 Cyanobacteria bacterium P01_H01_bin.35 | reverse complement strand
GAGTAAGTAATTGACTATTTATGCTTAATATTTTCCTGAGAAAGGTCAATGAATAGGATATCTACAGTATAAATACGAACCCGCGCTACCGTTTTTTTATACTACTTTTAATGTTACAAATTGACGTGCGGAATGTGGGTTAAATCAAAAAGTCAAAGCTAACTATTTTCACTCCCCCTCGCAATGACAAACATACATTATCATTGCAAGAGAGAAAGAGTTCTAGGAACTAAAGGCAGAAAGCACCCGGGAAGACGAAACAATCCGAAAACCCCATTCGTTGCAGCGGATGTCGGGATAGTTAAAGTAGCGGCTCGCAATCCGGCAATACCAAGGATAGTAACTCCAGCAACCGCCACGGAGAACTCCTTTCTTATTCTTAGCACGGAGAACTCCTTTCTTAGTCTCTACCTCACTTTCCCAAGGACTCCCATCAGTAGGAGCATCTTCATAGTTATCACGCCAAAGATCCTGACACCATTCCCAAACATTCCCGTGCATATCATATAAACCAAAAGCATTGGGAGGAAAACTTCCCACATCTGTTGTTTGTTCACGAAATTTTCCTTTCGGTGCATCAGCATAAGTGTATTTGCCATTATAATTAACTAACTCAGACGTTATAGTTTCGCCAAAATAAAATGGTGTGGTTGTACCTGCGCGACAAGCATATTCCCACTGACTCTCACTTGGTAGTCCGTAGTTTTTCCCAGTTTTCTGAGATAACTTTTGACAAAATTCTGTTGCATCGTACCATGACACAAATTCTACAGGAAGTTTTCCCCCTGTAAAATTAGAAGGATTTTTTCCCATAATAGCTTGATATTGATTTTGAGTAATGGGATATTTACTCATATAAAAAGGTTGTAAAGTAACTTGATGTTGAGGACTTTCGTTATCAAATCTTCCCTCTTCATTTTCCGGCGAACCCATCATAAAAGTTCCTCCAGGAATAGAAACCATTTCCAATATCACGCCATTACCCAAATCTTCAGTAAAAAATGCTGCTTTATAGGAATGATGATTAATTTCTTTACCTTTGTTGTTTACAGTTATTACATCAAATGGTTCAGAAATATCTAATGATTCTCGTATAATTTCCTGAGAAACTTCAGTAGGCATTTCACGCCAAATTTTTTCCAAAGCTTCTACTGATATTGCTGTGCCAAAACTTCCTTCCTTGTCAACTTGATGAGTAGTTACACCCACAACAAAACCTGTTTCTAAATCAATAACAGGTGCCCCACTATAACCAGATTTAAGTTCTCCTTTATCTATTTTTAGTTTGCCAACAGCAACCTCTTCTGGCAAATTTTCTATTATTTGAAATACTCTTGCTCCATCAACTTCAACCGTCATTATTCCTTTTATTGTCTTGCGATGGAGTACCTTATTTTCACCCCAAAGAAAAAAACCAGGAATTTTAATTTTAAAGCTTATGTCTTGCTCCCCATCTAAAATCATTAATCTTAAAATAGGAATAGGCAAAAGCTGTTTAACTCGCAATACTGCTAAATCAAAACCTTTAATATCTCCTAATGCTACAACTTCTGCAGAAATATTATTTACCCTGATATTTTCCTCATCGCCTATATCCTGAACAACATGGGCACAAGTAAGTAAATAAGTATAATTTTGTTCTCTATAAAAAGGAAATCCAGTACCAATAACATTTCCTTTATTGGCACTGGTAATTAAAACAATAGATTCTTGTGGTTTTTTTAGATTAATCATTCTCTGACTTTTTCGGTTTCAGCACTAATTTAACTTTTAAATTTGCACTTGCCTTTCCTTTAGTAATATATAGATTACCTTCCCCCTCAAAATTAAAACCCACTTCCACCTCAGCTTGTTCAATTTCCATATCCTTACTAATTTCTTGCCAAGCTTCAGCAATAGGGCGACTAATACTAATTAATATAGGTTTAACTTTATCAAAACTAGATTGGACTCTTTTGGCAACATTAGTAGAAATTGGCTTTGCCTCATCATCTGCAACTTCTGCTTCAACCCAAATCCCATCTTCTAGTTCAATTAGTCTGGTGGCCATGTACGTTAATTATTGAATTTAACTACTTTTCTATTTAAGCATATATAACGATTCTCATATTAATTAGATACAGTATTTTTTCTTTCTTATTCTCTAGATTTAATTTCTCTACCAGATAGCTCTACTAATACCTACTTAGTATTAAATAATAAATATAGCAATCCTAAATTGGTTGTGAGAATTTTGATAATACTTAGTTTTAACTGAAAACATTAGTAAATTCTGACTCCTGACTCCTGGCTCCTGACTCCTAACTAGCACCAAAATATTACAACTTAAATAAGATTGCTATAGGTAGTTTTATCTGAATAGAACATTGATTAATAAAAGAAAATTATTAATAGTAGGACATCCTAGATGTGGCTCAGGATATATGAGTCAACTTTTCCAAAGATGTAATTTACAAATCGGCCATGAAAGAGATTGGGAAGATGGTATGAGTTGTTGGTTTTTTGCTGTTTTTTCAGAATATTCACCTTGGGGTATTCCTAAACAACCAGGTTTGTCTAGGTTTGATTTTGAATTTGAATATGTGGTGCATTATGTGAGAAATCCAATCAATGCTATTCCTAGTATTTTGATGCAAATTGATGAAACTTATGCTCGTAGTATTGAAAAGAAGGCTAGTATTTATATCTATAAAAATATTGATAAATCTTTAGGGATTAATATAGAAAAAATTTATGTTAATAATTTAGAGAAAGCCATTGCTTCTTATCTATTCTGGAATCAAATCATTGAAAATAGTCAACCATCGGCTACTTTTAAAGTAGAGAATTGTGAGTCTGAAGTTTTGGCATTTTTAAGAGATAAAAAATTGACTGATATTGATAAAATTGACAGGTCAAAATTTTTTGATACTCGGCTAAAAAACTATAACAATTCTCGGCAAAAATTTAAAGTATCAGCAAAACCAGTAATTACTAATAGTGATTGGGAAAATGTTAATGAATCTTTAAAAAAAGAACTCAATGAATTTTGTGACAGATATAGTTATTTAAGAATTTATAGTGATTATTTTAAAGTTATAGATTCTACAAAAATTATAATTTTGTAAAAAAAATGCGGAAATTATTGTTCAATAAAGGCTTTGATAAGATTAAAACACTTAGCTAAAGTTTCAAAATTTTAAATAATTTTTTCAACCCTCCTACTCATTTTATTGTACTATAAATACAATTACTAATCAGGATATATTCTATGAAAAAACTCATCAATAACCCTAACGATGTAGTTCGTGAAAGTCTCCAAGGTATGGCGATCGCTCACCCCGACCTCATAAAAGTCAACTTCGACCCCGACTTTATCTACCGCATTGATGCACCAATTAAAAATAAAGTTGCCATAATTTCCGGCGGAGGTAGCGGCCACGAACCCATGCACAGCGGTTTTGTCGGGATGGGAATGTTAGATGCTGCTTGTCCTGGTGAAATCTTTACTTCTCCTACTCCTGACCAAATGTTGGAAGCAGCTAAAGTTGTTAACTCAGGTGCAGGTGTTCTGAATATTGTCAAAAATTATAGTGGGGATGTGATGAATTTTGAGATGGCAACGGAACTTGCTCTCTCAGAAAATATGCGAGTCTTGAATATATTAATAGATGATGATGTTGCCGTTAAGGACAGTCTTTTTACTCAAGGGCGACGGGGTGTCGGGACAACTGTGTTAGCAGAAAAAATTTGTGGCGCTGCTGCTGAAGTTGGTTATGACATCAAGCAAATAGCTGACCTTTGCCGGAAAGTAAATCTTAATGGGCGGAGTATGGGAATGGCATTGACATCATGCACCACACCTGCTAAAGGTAGTCCTACTTTTGAGTTAGGCAATAACGAAATTGAATTCGGTATTGGTATTCATGGGGAACCAGGGCGAGAACGAATGGCAATGAAGTCAGCGGATGAAATTGGAGAAATGTTAGCTATTAATATTATTGAAGATGTCGGTTATAGTAGGATAGTCCGGGAGTGGGATGAGGTGAAAGGAGAATGGCAGGAAGTAGAATTAATAGACTCACCATTTGAACCAGGCGATCGCCTTCTAGCTTTTGTGAATAGTATGGGTGGTACTCCTATTTCTGAGTTATATATTCTCTATCGGAAATTAGCAGAAATATGCGAACAAAAAGGATTGCAAATTGTGCGAAATTTGATTGGGCATTATATTACTTCTTTAGAAATGCAAGGTTGTTCTATTACTCTGTTGAAATTGGATGATGAGTTAATTAAATTCTGGGATGCGCCAGTGAAAACAGCGGCATTAAGATGGGGAATTTAAAGTCAAAAGTCAAAAGTCAAAAGTTAAAAGTAAGATTTTATAGTGCAATAAGCTTTTGAAGTCAAAAGTAAGATTTTATAGTGCAATAAACGTAGGTCTGGTTCAGGAACAAAACCCAACCACAAAAATCAAAAGTAAGATTTTATAATGTAATATCATAAATCATAATTTAGAAGTTAAATTTAGAGCTAATTTTTTTGCTAAAAAAAAGTTTTTGTTTGTAGTAGGACTTTAGCCCAATCTATCTGGCGGGCTAGAGCAATACTACGAACTTTAGTTAAATATTGCTAATTTAGATGTGATTTTTTCTCTGATGTTTATGTAATATTAATATGTTAAGTAGTAATATCAGAAATAGATCAAAAATGATGACCAATAAATAAGGTCTCAAGCTACCTCTTGAAAGGGGAGAAAAAGGAAATTTCATATTTTAAGCTTCCCTATTACAAGAGGTACTGATAACTGATAACTGATAACTGAAATGATAGATTCTTCAAAAAACAAAGTAGGAATTGTACTGGTATCCCACAGTGCCAAATTAGCCGAGGCAGTGGTAGAATTAGCAAAACAAATGACTCAACAACCAGCACCAATAGCGATCGCTGCTGGAATAGATGACCCAGAAAATCCTTTTGGTACTGATGTTATTAAAGTACAAGAGGCAATAGAATCTGTTTATAGTGATGCTGGGGTCTTAGTATTAATGGATTTAGGCAGTGCGATAATGAGTACAGAAATGGCTCTAGAATTTTTATCATCAAGCCAAAGAAGTCATATTAAAATTTCTACAGCACCTTTAGTAGAAGGGGCAATTTCTGCTATAGTTCAAGCTTCTTTAGGAGCTAATATTCAACAAGTAATGGCTGAAGCTAATGCAGCTTTAACAGCTAAGATATCTCAAATTAATGTTGATGAAATAGTAGAAGATAAAAACCTGAAAAATAGCAACAATATAGAAAAAGAAAATTTATCAAAAACAATTAAAACTACTGTCAAAAATCAACTAGGCATTCATGCTCGTCCTGCTGCAAAATTAGTAGCCATAGCAAATCAATTTTTATCCGAAATTACTCTGCAAAACTTGACTAAAAATAGTCAGATAATAAATGCTAAAAGTATCAATCAAGTAATTACATTAGCAGTCAAAAAAGAACACGAAATAGCAATAACAGCAACTGGTAATGATGCAGATTTAGCCCTAACAAAAATCCAAGAATTAATCACAAATAATTTCGGGGAGGCAGAAGTAATTGTCAAAACAAAAGCAAAAATATCAACAACGCCAGATGCAGATAATAAACTACTCGGAACACCAGCATCTTCAGGAATTGCAGTTGGAAAAGTAGTGCATTATCAACCAACAATTCCAGAAGTTGAAGACTATCCAGTAGCAGATCCAGAGGTAGAATGGCAGTATCTAGAGTTAATCTTAGAAACTGCAAAAAAGGAAATTCAAGGAATAATTGACAGTCTATCTAAGAAAAGTACAACTGATAATACTCAAGTTGATATTTTGCAAACACAATTACTATATATTGAAGACCCCAGTTTGTTAGAAGAAGTACATCAAAACATTTTTAAACAAAATCACTGTGCTGGAGTAGCATGGAAAAAAGCTATTGAGGTAATGATTAATAGCTATCAAGAATTAGAAGACCCCTACTTGCAGGCGCGAGCTATTGATATCAAAGATGTGGGAGGGCGAGTGCTGCAACTGCTAACGGGTGAGAGTAGCAGCAGTTTCAAATTATCACAACCAGGAATTTTGGTAGCTCCAGAATTAACACCTTCCCTTGCTTTACAACTGAAACCAAATTTGGTCTTGGGTATCTGTACTAGCGCTGGTAGTGTTACTGCTCATAGTACATTAATTGTAAATACCTTAGGTATCCCGATGGTGGTAGGAGTAGGTACTCAGTTGTTATCATTGGCAACAGATTCTCAAATTGCTTTAGATGGGGCAACAGGAGAAGTGTGGAGCGAACCGAGTCAGATGCAGTTACAGGAGTTACAAGCTAAACTAGCTAAAACTTCTGACCAACTTCACTCACCCGAAGCAGCAATAACTAAAGATGGCAGAAAAATTTCCTTGATGGCAAATATTGTGGGAATTGCTGATGCCGAATTTGCTTTAGAATGTGGTGCAGAAGGAGTGGGTTTATTGCGCAGTGAATTTCTCTATCTTGATCGCCAAAACCAACCAACAGAAGCAGAAGAATATGAGACTTATCGGGCGATCGCTAAAATTATGGGAATTCGCCCTCTAACTATCCGTACTCTAGATATTGGAGGTGATAAACAAGTTCCTTATATCAAGCAGGAGTCGGAAGCTAATCCTTTTTTGGGATGTCGTGGTATTCGGCAAAGTTTAGATACTCCAGAAATTTTGCGGACTCAGTTACGAGCTATTTTGCGGGCAAGTCAAGGACATAATATTAAGGTAATGTTCCCAATGGTGTCATCTGTGCAAGAGGTACGGGCAGCTAAAAAGATTTTGACAGAAGTTGAAAATTCACTTCCTGGTGTAAATAAAATAAAAGTAGGAATTATGATAGAAGTGCCAGCAGCAGTGACAATGGCGAACCAGTTGGCAAAGGAGGTAGACTTTTTCAGTATTGGTACAAATGATTTGAGTCAATATGTGATGGCTGCTGATCGCACTAATTCTAAAGTTGCTCATCTTGCTAATGGTCTCGAAACTGCGGTATTGCGGATGATTGAACAAACTGTAACTGCTGCCCATGAAGCGGGAATTTCGGTGAGTGTTTGTGGTCAGTTGGGATCAAATCCTGTGGCAGTGCCTATTTTATTAGGGCTAGGAGTGGATGAGTTGAGTGTAGCTCCACCTGCAATATCTACTATCAAAAGAGTTATTTCTCAATTGGATATGTCTGAGGTAGAGGCGATCGCTCATTCTGTGTTGGATTTAGATGAAGCGAAGTCGGTGCAAGAATATGTTATTGCTAAATTAGGGATTGATTGAGAATTAGGGAGTTCGGGAGATTGAAGTATGATAAATTTATCTTACAGCGCTTTTGGTTTGAGTAGATTCCAAAGTAGGGACGTTGCATGCAACGTCCCTACAAGGTTATCATTTTTTTTATGTGGTTCATTGAGCTGAAAACTGTTGTAATTTTTAACTTTTAACTTTTTACTTGTAAAGATTATGCTAAACAAAGAACAAATTATCCAATGGTTGCAAACAGTAGCAACAGTCTTAGAGCAAAACAAAGATTATCTCACAGAATTAGATGCTGCTATTGGTGATGCTGATCATGGCATTAATATGAATCGTGGCTTTCAGAAAGTCCTAACTCAACTTCCCACTGTTACGAATAAAGATATTGGGAGTATTTTCAAAACAGTAAGTATGACTTTAATATCTACTATCGGTGGTGCTAGTGGACCTCTGTATGGTACTCTATTTTTGCGAGCAAGTGCTGTAGTAACAGGGAAGTCAGAACTAACTACAGAAGATATGTCTAAAGTGTTTGCTGCTGCAGTTGAGGGAGTAGTGCAACGTGGCAAAGCTAACTTAGGAGACAAAACCATGTTAGATGCTTTGTCTCCAGCAGCAAATACTTTTACAGAGGTAGCAGCAAATGGTTCTAGTTTTCTCGAAAGTTTAAAACAAGCAGTAGATGCTGCTAAGTCGGGAATGAAAAATACAATTCCAATGCTAGCTAAGAAAGGAAGAGCCAGTTATTTAGGCGATCGCAGCATTGGTCATCAAGACCCAGGAGCAACTTCCATCTATCTCATTCTTAAAGCTCTCTTAGATACTGTAGAAACAGGTTAGTATTTTATCAACTTCAGGTAAATTTATTTCCCAGATTATTAGTTAGAATAAAACCTTTGTTCGTAGTTGGGCTTTAGCCCTACAATAAATATTTGGGTGGCTGAAGCCCAACTACAAGCATAATTATAACTGTTATAACGAAAATGATATAAATCAATCATAATTTTGCTATTCCAATTAACTAACAAATATGAATAGATTTAAGAGTATCACAACTATTATTATTGGAGCTATTGGCTGCATAATTATTGCTCCTAGTTTAGCTCAACTAATACCTATTATTTTTCCGCAAAATATAGTTATATTTCCTCAAAAAAATAGATCAATTGGAGCAATTGTACAACTAGAAGGTCTAAATTTACCCCGCCCAAAAGTAACAGGAGAAGCAACTATTCCCCTAGAATTTTTAGACGGTGGAAAAGCTTTTACCTTGACAGCAACTCTAGGGGGAAAATCAGGTAATTTTTTATTAGATACAGGCGCTTCTACTTCCATCATTGCCACAGAAACAATCAAAAAATTAGAATTAACAGGGGAACCTGTACCAAAAGAACTTTTAACTTATGCAGTAGCAGGAGATGAATGCCCAGAAATGAAAGCTAATTTGCATCCTTTACCTCTGTTAAAAATTGATAATGTTAAAGTCGAAAATTTAACAGGTTTAGAATTTACTACCACTATCATGCCAGAGGGATTATCAGGAGTTTTAGGCATGGATATTTTGAGTAATTTTGATGTAGAAATAAATCCTCAAACCCAAGAATTACGATTACTACCTCCGACTCCAATACCTGCTAAAAATGTTAATGATGTTATCCCACTTAAATCTAAGTTAGGAGTAATGTTAACTGAGGTAGAAATTAATGGCAATGGTCCGTTTATTTTTATGTTAGATACGGGGGCAGAAAGTATTTTTATTTCTCAGAAATTAGCTAGTCAATTAAAAATTTCTGCTGCAGAAAGACAGCCAATCCAAGTGCAAGGTTTTTGTGGCATAGAAATGGCAGAATATGCTTCTTTAGCTAAAGTAAAAATGGGAAATTATGAGCTAAAAAACTTAGAAACAGTGATTTTATCTTCCCCAGTGTTGAAGTTATTAGAAGTTGATGGAATTTTAGGACAAAACTTTTTGAACAATTATCAACAATATTGGCGTTTTCATCAAAATAAACCAGAAAAATTTCCGGCAGAAGGGAGTTTATTATTAATATTAAATCCGGATGATTAGTTATTCAGGACTTACGGAGGCGAACCCAAAAACCGGGTGCAGATCGTCAATGTTAATTGTTAAAAACAACGATTTATCGTAAAAACCCGGTGTCTGCGTAATTCCTGAATATGTTGATCGTAAATTTCTCCTAAACTTTCAACGATGGCGATCGCTAGAAATAAAAAATTTTTCTAGAGAAAGCTTTTCTTGTTCTTGCAAAAATTCTTGAAGGGAAATTCCACCAAAGTCTTCAAAGATAATTGCAAAACTTCTTTGCCATTCTACTAAATTATAAGCTTTGATAATACCGGGAGATTTTAATTGGCAAGTGAGATAATATTCCTGTTTGTAGCGTCTAATTTGTTCTGAGTTAGGATAGTCTTGGTTAAGAAATTTGATGATGACAGGTTCATTATCATCAACTCGTTGGCCACGATAAACTTGAGAGTTAGTGTTATTGTGAATGGGAATTAAATTTTTATATCCAGTAAGAGTTACCATCGAATACTACTATCAATAATAGGCAATAAATTTTGCCTGGTAACTCAAATAAAAACCGGAAAATTAGGCTTTAAAGCTTATTCTTTGAAAGAAAAAAAATTTTCGCTTGTAGGGGCGATTCGCAAATCGCCCCTACTATCTAATTAGACTAATGCTACCAGATTTAATATAACTCCTAAGCTTACACTTGAGCTAAAGAATAAGGACTCGTCAACTGCTCCAATTGTGCAATCAATAAACTGAGGAACAAACCAACGTCTGTCACCACACCTATAGATTCAATAGAACCACGATCACTCAATTTAGTCACCACTGCCGGATTAATATCCACACAAACCATCTTGACTCCAGCAGGTGTCATATTCCCTACCCCAATGGAGTGCAACATAGTTGACAACATCAAAACCATGTCAGCACCTTTCAACAACTCAGTGTATTCTTCCTGAGCCTTAATCAAATCCATTTGAGTATCAGGTAGAGGTCCGTCATCACGAATTGAACCGGCTAAAACAAAGGGCACATTATTCTTCACGCATTCATACATCACCCCATTGTTAAGCACGCCAGTCTCAACTGCTTTAGTAATACTACCACAACGCCGAATAGTATTAATAGTCTTCAGATGATGTCGGTGTCCGCCATGAACAGCAACTCCCTGTTTCATATCCACACCGAGAGAAGTTCCCATCAGTGATTGTTCAATATCGTGAACTGCGATAGCATTACCACCCAACAAGACTTGTACATATCCCTGACGAATCAAACTTGCTAAATGTTGGCTACCACCAGTATGAATTACAACCGGACCCCCTGTAACTACTACTTTACCTCCGCGATCGCGAATTTGCCGTAATTCCCAAGCTACTTGTTCAACTACTAATTCTACACGACGTTCGCTAGAAACCCCAGCAGACATAAAGCTAAATTCTTCTTGGTTTCGTTTTTCACGGGATTCTGTTTTACGGATAGTGCGAATACCTACCACATCTACTACTACCTGTTCCCCAATTTTTACATCCCGCAGGAGTTTACATGTAGCTTGAATACGACCATCTACCTCAGTAATAGCAATTACTCCATCCATCCTTTGATTTTGCACCAGTATCCACTGACCTTTAACTCTAATTTCAGTGGGATAAATAGTAGTCACATAAAAATTATCGGCAGCAACACCATTTTGTTCTACTGGTTCCAATTTAGCATCCTGCACATCCTCAGTAGGAATTACTGCACCGATGTCAATAAGCTGACTCATTATTTCTTCCATGACTTCATGGGAAGGGGCAGAAACTTTGACTTCGGCAAGGGAAGTGCTTTGACGTTGTTCTCCAAGATTAAAATTGAGAACTTTGAAACTACCACCACCTTCAACTATTAAGTCTAAAGCTTGATTAATTAAGCCAGCATCGAGTAAATGTCCTTCCATCCGAACTGTACGACTTTCGACCAGCACTTTAGCCTGATGATCGGGCATAATTGGCTCTGTCACTCGGAGGGTAAGACATTTTGCTGCACCACCTGCTTTCAAAAACTCACTTAAGGGTGTTTGAATAACGTTGAAACCTACTTCGGTAAGAGCTGATTTCAAATCATCACTAACCTTGTTCATTATGATGGTTTGATCAATATTAACTGCATTGCAGGCAAAGTTTACTGCATCTGCTTCTGCTACTACAATTCGTTTTTCTGGTGGCACTCGCATTTCAATCAGATGGTTGGAGTAGGAGTCGAATGCGGGTGGATAATAGAGTAAGTAACCACCACTCAGAGGACAGAAACAGGTATCAAGATGATAGAAACGCTCGTCTGTGAGTCGCAGGGATAGCACTTCAATGTCGAGCCATTTTGCCAGCAGTGGGTGGGAGTCTAGTTCGGACCGGAAGCCATATCCTGCCCAGAGGTAACGACCTTCTCTGTCTAGAAGAGCATCTCCTGCACCTTCAAAGGGTAGGTCTTTGGGGAGTTCGTGAACGATAAAACCTTGGTTTAGGAACCATTCTTTGAAGTAGGGTTCTTCTCCTTGACGTTCTTTGTGGTAGAAACGACTGATAACTACTGTATTTCCCAGAACTAGACCTGCATTAGCGGTAAATACCATATCTGGCCAACCTTTTTGGGGTGGTACTAGGTCTACAATAGCGTGTTCTTTAATAATCTCGTGGAGTTTGTGCCATTGTTCAACAGAGCGATCGCGAGAGGATTTATGGATGTTCCCCTCCATCCAAGGGTTAATTACATAATCCACATCATAGTGGTCGGGGGCACATAAGAGAAAGCGAATTGAATCGTTCATAATCATTACCTGGCAGATGCTATATTTATATGTCTACTGACTTTGTTTAAACCCTGTCCTTAAAGGCGGGGTCTTATAACAAATAGAAAACTCACTCCTAAAATTATTTAGGAGCGGAATTTTAGCGTAAAAAAGCTAACACTTTATATTATCACGATAGGAACACATCTAAATGCTTTTTTTGAAGATATTTAGGGAGCCGGGAAAAGCGTAGGTTAGGTTGAGGAAGGAAACCCTACCATAATAAGGCGCATTTTATACTAATTCCCATGCATTAAGGCTATACTTGAATAAAACTTCAGTTATTAGGTAATTAAACTCAGGTAATTACTTTTTTGTTAGTTTCAAAAAATTTAGCATTAATTATTCTTCTTTGTACGGACGTTGCTTGAGCATTAATGCGTTTTCCGTTCCGGAATGCTCCGCTTTCCATGTCGCATAGCGTTTTGCTGGGGCACAACTTTCCGTTCCGGAATGCTGCCTCTTACAGAGGAGCTGCGCTAACGCAAACGTATTTCGGCTGTCGCCGACATATAAAGCGGAAGCTCTGCGTTAGCAAAACGTCCCTACCTCGCCCACTCCCCTACTTCAATCAAATGTAGAAAAGTTTTTGAGAAATGGTATTAGAGCGCTACTCCAATCCCCGTTACAAACATCACTTCTGACTTCTAACTTCTGACTTCTGACTTCCTTCAGTCTATGCTTCTTCTGCTGCTTGCTGGATCAACTTTCGAGCTACGGACTGAGTACCTGTATGTTGGAAGTAGTTTGTACTCTTATCCAGAAATACAGCTACCAAGTCTAAAGCATCATCGGAAAAGTCGATAAACCCACCAATACCCTCAAAAATGCCTTCTGGTGTTAAACCAACCGAGCCGACTAAGCTCTCCATCCACCCATTAACTGCTCCGAAAGTATTAGTAATAAAGCCAAATTTGTCATCTCCAGGAATGGCATTGCTAATTGCTCCAAAAATTGCATTATCCGCAAAAGCACCTTCGCCTTCTCCGTCCAGGGTATCTTGTACTTTTTGCAGGAAGTCTGGACCCAAAGGTATCAAACCATCAAGAGAAACCAAAGCTGCCATTCGCATCAAAGATGGACCACTATACTCCTCAGTTAGGTTTGTGACAAATTCTCCTGGATCGAGAATAGGCAGGCCATTAAGTTTACTGTAGGCTATCAATTCTGCTACAATTTTTAGGCACAGATCAACAGATTGAGTTGTGTCAGCTTTGGGAGTTAAAGCACCTAAAAAACTTAAAAAGGGAATTTTTTCACTGACTATTTCGGCCATAGCTGCTGCTGCAAGGGCACCGTCTACATTATCAACTAGGTTGTAATACCACATAGCTCCCTGATATCCATTATCGGCATCATTGTATAGCTCGATCGCTTTATTGCCGATATCTAGAATTCTGTCTGCATCTGACTCGCCTGTAATTACTTCAATAGTTTGGTTAAAACCTACTACATTTTCCCACTCCCCCGGAACCACAAAATCTAGAGCATTGAGTGTTTTTACTGTGAGATTATCACTAGGTAGTTCATCCAATAATTGATTAATTGAATCGCTCACTATTGACTCCTTTTTTTATTAGTAGCTTGTGTTTTGGCTGCTTCATTACTATTGATTGTATCTGTGTATTGTCATCAAAGTTTTTTTGACACAATTCTTAGCATTATGCAGATTATTGAATTAATTTAGACACAGCAAATTTTACTTGTTTTTTTCTGAGGGAAAAAACAAATTTAAGCACGGTTACAACTATTTTTATTGATTTATTAAGATAATTGATTATTAGGATAGGCAATAAAGCCGGATTGATTAATTATCAATTATCCATTGGTAAGTAGGTTTAATTGTTGCAAAAATTATAGTAGGCGGGTTTGACTAAAAGACTTTACATAAAAGGAATTTAGTCTATTAAACCCGCCCTAAGTTTGTTACTTTTATTTATGTTCACTTAGTTAGAAAAGTATGGTTTTTACTAACGCTTAAATACTTTTAATATAAGAAATTAAAAATGCTAGTGCCGTCACGCGGAAGTCAAAAGTCAAAAGTATTGATTAGTAAGGTTTTTAGGATTTTGTAACTGGTCAGTTATTTCCGCCATTCTGCACTAAGAATTTCGCGGTAGAGGTATAACTGCTTCATAAAAGTGACATAAAACGTCACATAGGGTGATATTTTAATGTTTACTTCCTGTCTTTTGGTTAGCATTCCCTTACACCTCTCAGCGCGGGGTATGACCGCTTGCTTCTCACGCCGACACGGGGTCTGACCGCCTTCAACCGGAACTGTGGGAAGCACGACCTCCGCAAGCATTGACGGTAAAGCCGACCGCATCCCTCAAATTAATACTGGCATTCAGATAGCGGTCTATGGATATGCCACATTCAGGGGCATCAAAAGTTCTGACATTTAATGGCATATTCTGAACATGACCGCACCTACTCTCGGTTATCCGCGATCGTGCCTGTCAACATTTATTTGAGCAAATTTAACAATGTCTCAAATAATGAGCATATACATAACCATAACAAGGATATGAAATTTTTGCCCAACCATCATGGTACCCAATAACACGGACACGACTGCCAGGATATAATGCGTTTACCACCCGACCCCAAGGATATGTTCTCACACGCAAATTTTTGTAACGAGTTACTACTCGACGACATCTGCCATAAGACCTGCGATGATAGTGGTGAGCAAGTTTATCTTCACCTTTAGTTTCAGTGGGAAGTGTAGTTACTGACTCATCAACAATGGAAGTCTTTTGAGATGATACTGCTGCTATAGAAGTAAGACCAATACTAGAAACAGCAGCAATAGATAATAAGGTACTCATTGCTACAGATTTTGTCCAAGTCATCATCTGTTTCATTTTCTATTCCTCAATTATGATTTTATAACCCCTGATATCTTAAATTTATCCTCTCAGAAAATATTACCTAGGACAAAACATTTAATATTAATTTAATATTGATTTTATTTAATCAAATATTGTTATCTGTCCATTGAGCAAACTATTTTATTTTCAGCCTATTCTCTATATTTTTTGTTCCTATTTTAGTCATAGTTTAACCAAAGAAATAATTTAGCAATGAACCACTATCTTATGTATAGTAGTTCTCCTAAGCTAATACACATTTTAAATGCGTATTAGCAAATCAAAAGTCAAAAGTCAAAAGTCAAAATTAATAAGGTTTTTTTTCTTAACTAGGCATACAACACATAAGTGGTTTAAATGCCTAACAGCTTATTAATCAGGTACAGTATTTTTTCTCTCCCCTATTCTCTAGATTCAGTGTTCCTTAAAATCGGAAACTTTTGTATCTCAGCCAATTTGAGAAATGTTGTATCAAAATCAAGACAGATATAGCTCTAAAATCGCCATTAAAATATTGACATTAAACTTATATTATGGTAAGCACATAAAAGAGTAATTCTGAGACCAATTCACTTTAAAGATGTCACAAATAGTTTCAAACTTTTAATGTGAAATAATTTCCTGAAATTAATATATAGTCAAAGTTTTAAATTGAGGTAATCTTTTTGACTTTTGACTTTGAGATTGCCACGGCTGTCGCCTCGCAACCTTTCAGGCTTTTGACTTCCATGAAACGGTATTACTCATCAGTCTATTTTTATTCCTTAGTCAAAAATTTTTATGTCATCTAATCAAAAAATTTACGAAGGCAAAGCTAAAATTCTCTATACTACTGACGATCCAGAAATATTGTTGACTTATTTTAAGGATGATGCTACAGCTTTTAATGCTCAAAAAAAAGGCACAATAACAGGAAAAGGTAAGATTAACTGTAGCATTTCCAGTCTTATGTTTAAACTACTGGAAGCTAATAGTATACCTACTCATTTTATTGACTGTCCAGCACCAGATGAAATGCGAGTTAAAAGGGTGACAATTTTACCGATAGAAGTGATTGTGAGAAATATTGCTGCTGGTATTCTTTGCCGACAAACTGGATTAACAGAAGGAACTATCTTGAAATTTCCCTTAGTAGAATATTGTTACAAAAATGATAGTTTGCAAGACCCACTTTTAACACGCGATCGCCTCTTACTATTAGAATTAGCTACCCCAGAACAATTACAGCAAATACGGACTTTTACCCTGAAAATTAATGACTTGCTGATAAATTTCTTTAACCAATGCCAAATTACTCTTGTGGACTTCAAAATCGAATTTGGCCTAGATAAACATGAAAATGTGATTTTGGCAGATGAAATAAGTCCAGATAGCTGCCGACTTTGGGACCAATCTCAAACAGACCCAAACCAGCGAGTTATGGACAAGGACCGATTCCGTCGGGATCTTGGTAATGTAGAAACCGCATATCAGAAAGTCCTAGAAAGAATTTTAGCTCAGAAAGTTTGAGATACCCCTCAATAGTGTACAATTTTACGGTTTGTATGAAAATTTCACTGGTGTGTGGATTGTACGGGATAGTAATTATATGCGCTTGTCTCCGTTTTTAGTGGCCATCCTTGCTGCTTCAACAAGTTTTGGAATCTCAAAGTCTGCTAATGCTCAAATATCAGAAACTGATATCAATACTAATTTTATTTCTCTATCAATTAGTTCAAAAACACAATTTGCTCAACTTTATTCTACTAAATCTTTTTTAGAGTTAGGGTCTAGTTTGTCTTCACAACAATTATTTGCTAGTAGCAAGAATTGGTTGAGTAAATCTTGGTCGGAAGAAGAAGTAAAATTAGGATTCTCTGGTTTATTAAAGGTTAAAGAAGTTACAAAATCATATTCTGGTTCTGATCAAGAATTTGCTAATTTTTTAGCTTTAGATGTTTTGGAAAAAACAGAAATTCCTCAACTAACCCTAATTAATAAATCAACAGAAAGCAAATCTGAACCTTTAGTCAATAAACAATTGGCTTCTAATATTCCAACTACAGAAATAGTTGATAATAAAAGTCAAAATTCTCAGACTGTAGTTTTAGGAAAATCAATAGAAACCAAATCTGAACCTTTAGTAAACAAACAATTTACCTCTAATATTCCAACTACAGAAATAGTTGTGGGTGAGACTGAAAATTATGAGAATGTGATTTTGTCAAAATCAATAGAAACTAAATCTGAACCATTAGTAAATAAACAATTTATTTCTAATATTCCAACTACAGAAATAGTTGATAGTAAAAGTCAAAATTCTCAGACTGTAGTTTTGCAAAAATCAAT
>JBCDJM010000150.1:0-17744 GCA_038747755.1 Cyanobacteria bacterium P01_H01_bin.35 | reverse complement strand
GATTTTTGCTCAATTATTAACTCAAAAAAATGATTGGCGTGATAGCTTTTTTAAAGCAATTGTTTTATGGGGAATAATTCTAACAATAATAACTGAATTACTTAGTCTATTTGGTTTATTTCAGTATTTTTGGGTAATAGCAGCTTGGTTATTAATAAATTGTTTATATGTATTTTTATTAACAAAATATTCATTAAAAAAACATATAAATAATCTCAAAATATGGGGCAAAAGTTTACTGGGATTATCTCCAATGTCAATACTTTTACTCGCCTGTATAACAATTATTGTATTCTTAATTGGTATAAATGCAATAATCGCTGCACCAAATCACTCCGATTCAATGGAGTATCATTTACCTCGTATATATTATTGGATTCAAAATAATACTGTCGCTCATTATCCTACCTATAACTTATTTCATCTCTATCAGAATCCTTGGTCAGAATTTGCCATGGCTCACTTTCAAATTCTCAACAAAGGCGATCGCTTTGTGAATACAATCCAGTGGGGTAGCATGGTAATGAGTGTCTTGGGTGTTTCTATTCTTGCTAAACAGTTAGGTGGTAATACTCGCGATCAAATTCTGGCTGGTGTTTTTGCTGTAACTATTCCTATGGGAATTCTACAAGCTTCGGGTACTAATAACGATCTTGTAGTTACTTTTTGGTTAATTTGTTTTGTTTATTTTACATTTTTAACCCTGGAAAACGGTATATCTAAAAGTAATATTCTATTTTTAGGGTTTAGTTTAGGTTTAGCTATTTTAACAAAAGGTACGGCTTATATTTATGCTTTCCCATTTTGTATTTGGTTATTGTTGTGGGGAATTAAGAATTTAAAATGGCAAGCTATTAAACCTATAGCTATTATTTTATTAATAGTATTAGCCATTAATTTAGGACATTATTTAAGGAATTATGCTCTTTTTGACTCTGTATTGGGAATGGCAGGTACGGGAGAAACAAATAAAGAGTTTGGTATATTGATTTCTATTTCAGGAATATTAAAACATTTATCATTGCATGCTGATATTGTCAGAAATCTACAATTAGAAAAAATTATTGCTCCTACTACAGGTTTAACAAGTAAAGTATTAGAAATTATTCATGGAGTATTAGGAATAGACTTATTTGATCCAGCTTTAACCAGCCCTAAGGCAAGGAGATTTTATGTTGCTGGTTTATCTACTTATGAAGATACTGCGGGTAATCCTTTGCATTTATTATTAATAATAGGGTCATTGTTTGTATTAACTTTGAATAAAAAAATATGGACAAATAAACTTTTGATTAAATATGGGATAGTTCTAGTTGTAGGTTTTGTTTTATTTGCAAGTCTTTTAACATGGTCTCCTTATCGTTGTCGATTACATTTACCTCTATTTATATTATTTGCTCCTTTTGTAGCAATTGTATTTTCTAAATCTTTACCGAAACAGATCAACTATTTCTGGGCAATCCTTGTTTTATTTCTTTCTTACAAATGGGTTTTATTTGATTCGGTCAGACCATTAATTGGGGAGAACAATATTTTTCAAAGTTCAAGAACAGAACAGTATTTTGAAACTCAAAAAAGATATCAAAAATTTTATTTAGATGAAGTTGTGAGAGTAGAATCAAATCAATGCAAAAATATAGGGTTAACTTTTAAAAATTCTTCTTTTGAGTATCCTTTGTTAGTTTTATTAAATGAAAATTACCCTAAACAAATTCAACATATAAATGTGGAAAATGAATCTCAAGTATTAGTCAATAAAGATTCTAATTATAATTCTGAAAACTTAAAAAGTGATTGTATTATTAATATAGATAGAAATCAATTAAAAAATCGAGAGAGTTAATAATTACAGCACTCTTGAGGATGGTGAGGTATAGTTGAAGACTAACCTCTCTTACCTATAGAAACAATTAGGTTGATGGGATTATATCCTCAATTTGAGGACTGGAAGGGAGACTTAGTTAGAATTATTGCTGAACAGTCAAGAAAAAATCAGGATAAACCACCAATTAATTTATGGGATTTTAGTGACTATAATACTATAACTATGGAAACTGTTCCGCCTCTGGATAGTGAAAATCAAATGAAATATTTCATAGAGTCATCTCATTATAAGAAAATAGTTGGTGAAAAGATAATGGTAAAAATTTTAGATTTACCCAAGAATGATGAAGATGAATATCCTCAAGATTTTGGAGTCTTAATTAATCAAGATAATATTGAGACTCATTTAACAAAAATCCGTAATGATTCAAAAATTTATCAGAAAACTTTTCCAGAAGAAATTGCTGGGATAAAACAATTAATTAAAGAAACAGAAGAAAAGCGTCTATCTAATCTTAAGAGATTTAATAATCAAGTTGAAAATATAGAATTATAAACTAATTTAAAGCGAGAAAAATTTATGAATCGTAACTTATTTGCTCAAGAGGCGATCGCCCAAATACCTAAAATATTGACTTTAATGGATCGAAATGTTCATAGCTATAATTATGGTTGTTTTGATCGAAATTTTTGGCAGTATAAAATTATAGATTTTCCCAGTGGAATGAGCCAAGAATTTGTTTTTCCTCTAGCTTTAGCTTATAAAACAAACATTCCTGAAAATCATTTTTATGGTCAAGAAATTATTAGAGATTGGGTAGAAGCGGGAATTTTATTTGCCGCCAAAAGCGCTCATAAAGATGGTTCTTGTGATGATTATTTTCCCTTTGAAAGAGCAGGAGGAGCAGCAGCATTTTCTTTATTAGCTTGTATTGAAAGTTATAAGTTAATGGAATTAGATAATCCAAATGCTTTAAGATTCTTTGAAAAAAGAGCTGATTGGTTAGCACATCATCAAGAAAGTGGCAGGTTGACAAATCATCAAGCATTAATTGTTTTATGCTTAGAGTTACTTTCTAATTTATTAAAAACTGATAAATGGAATCAAAGTAAACAAGAGCGTTTAGAACAAGTTTTATCATGGCAAAACCATGAAGGTTGGTTTCAAGAGTATGAGGGATGCGATCCAGGTTATCATACTTTAACTATTTCTTGTTTAGCATGGATTTATGAACTTAATCCTAATATAGATCTAAAAGGTGCTTTAGCGAAAGCTGTTGCTCTTGCTAGTCATTTTGTTCATCCAGATGGCTCTTATGGTGGAGAATATACCAGTCGTAATACTTATAATTTCTTTCCTTATGGCTTTGAATTAGTTGGCAAATGGATGCCAGAAGCATTGAATATTAACGATCGCTTTTTAAAGGGTTTAGAAAAAGGATTAAATCCTTGTTATGCCGATGATCATATAGTGGGACATCATACTTGGAATTACCTTTTAGCTTGGCGTGATTTTGTTGAAGTTAGACCTGATTTATCCCCTCGCCCTCAGGGAAAATTTCATTTAAAAGAAGGAGGTATTTTAATAGATAGGAGGGAAAATACTGAACTTTATCTTGCTCTTAATAAAGGTGGAGTTTTTAAACTATTTCGTGACAATAAATTAGTTGTTTCTGATACTCAATTTTCTATTTTAACCAAAGAAAGAAATAAAGTAAAAAATGCAGTAGCTCATTTGGTTAGCTCTCGTTACAAAATTGAACTAGGGGAAAATGAAATTATTATTCAAGGTTCTTTAGGTTGGGCAAAACAAAAACAAATGACTAGCTTTAATTTAATTGTTTTAAGAATAGTTATGTTTACATTAGGACGTTTTTTCCCAAATTTAATTCGTAAAATTCTGCAAAAAATACTGATTACTGGTAAGAAAAATGCTCCTTTTGGATTCTATCGTTCTTTACAATGGGATAATGGCAGTTGGGTTGTTTACGATCAATTAACTGCAGAATCATGGAATTCTGTTATTGCAGGGGGAATAGGTTGCGATCAAACTTCTATATATGTAGTTATGAGTCGAACTTTTCAAGAAGGACAACTACAACGTTGGCTCGATCTTACTCCACAAATCAAACAACTTGAACCCAAGCAAAATTTAACATTAGAAAGAAAATTATAAGTGACTAAATAGCAATTATTAGGGTTTGCTGAAAAAGTCTTGTAGGTTAGGGTAGTCAGGAGGTAGGGACGTATCGCTGCGCGACATGGAAAGCGGAGCATTCCGGAACGGAAAACGCATTAATGCTCAAGCAACGTCCGTACAGAGTCAGGAGAAATGGGAGTTATAGAATAGGTAGTCAGAAGAATAATCCCTTAATTTTTCTGCCTCGCGTTACCCCAAAATGCTCACTTTCTCAGCTCTATCAACCGGAAAGCTGGTACTTTTTCAATACCTAAAATTGCTCAAACCTTTATTTTCCAATAGTTTGATATTTAATCAGTAAACCCTAATTAATCATCTAATAAATCCAATGAAAAAATATATTTCTATTGCCGTAAGCGTTGCTATTCTCTTAATTATTTACTCTAAAATTGACCTACAAAATTTAGCAAAAGTTTTTGCTAATTGTGATGGTTTAATCATGTTTTTATCCTTAGGAATGGTAATTCCCATTACTTTATTCACCTCATGGCGATTACAACAATTAATGCCTAAAGGAAGTAGTTTAGATTTTCTGGAAGCAAATCGTTTGATTTTAGGTGCTAGTGTTTTGAATATGGTTTTACCGTCAAAAATGGGTGATATTGCTAAGGCTTATTTTATGAAAGATAGAGGACATTTAAGTGGTACTCTATCTCTCTCTTTAGTAGTCTTTGAAAAAGCCTGTGATATGTTATCACTACTTTTATGGTGTGTATTTGGCTTGATAGTTTATCCTGACAAAAATTCTCTTTTCTGGTTGATGACTATAGGAGTAGGAGTAGGTTTAATATTAGGTTTAATTCTCTTAGGTTCTAGAAAATTTGCTATTGTTTTTTTTGACATTGGGATTCAGATTTTACCTAAAAAAATAGGTAAAAAATTAGAAAGTTTAAAAGAATCATGGTTGGAAATGCACGATTATTTTTGGGAGGATAAAAGACAATTAATTAAAGTTTCTACTACTTCTATTTTTATTTGGTTTCTACATTTATTTCAAATCTGGTTATTCATTTTAGCTCTTAAAGCAGATGTTCCTTTCTTGACTAATTTAGCCTTATCTCCTCTGGCAATTTTAGCTGGTTTATTACCACTTACTTTTGCTGGAGTGGGTACTCGTGATGCTGCTTTGATTTTATTTTATCAACCTTATTTTGGAGAAGCTACAGGAGCAGCTTTAGGTTTATTATGCACTTCTCGTTATTTTCTGCCTGCAATTATTGGTTTACCCTTTTTAGGAGAAATGATGGCAACAGTTAAACAAATGAACAAAAATCAACAATTTTAATTTTGAGTAGAAGATTTGTTCAAAAACTATATAAAACAAAAACAACTAACCGATCATATTTACCCCAAAAAGCAAGGTTGTAGTTTCAAAAACAGGCTCTAGCTCCGCTCCTTGTTCCTTATTTATGACTTGGAATTCAACATCCTTATTTACCAAATGACTCATATCATGTCCGGTAGCATCGGTATTGCAAGTGAAAAGGTAAGGGAGAAGGAAGAAGGAAGAAGTAGGGGCAATTTCCGTTCCGGAATACTTTCCTTCGGAATGCTCTGCAAACGTAAACGCGTTTGCGCAGCATTCCGCAGGAAATCGCCCCTACAAGAGAAGGAAAAACCTTATATGGCGGTAGATATTTCCCCAATTTTTACACAAACGATACCAACGGACATGATATCAGACCTTAGGACGACACTTTGCGTAGCTTCACTAATAACAACCGGACGATTTGCAAGATTAATCAGTGGAGCCATCTTCACATTTAATGCATTTGCTATTTCACCTTGTTCCTGGGTAGGTGTTTTAGCAATTATGATGGCGGAGATAACTCCAACAAAAACTATTGCTAGATATGCAAATCTCCAAAAGACTTTTTCCCAAGACAAGAGTAGAGTGAAAAGATAATACATTTAGTCAGGAAATAGGCAACAGAAATTTGCAGGAATAATAGAGAAGGAAGTAGATATCTAGATTGCACAGAACGTCCGCTACCCCAAATTATATCCGCAGTTAGCTGAACAGTTATAGCTTACTTCGGCTCTTAAGTTTTCTTAACGTTAGGTAGATAACTATCCCTACTACAATGAGGCCGACTAACAGGACTAAAACTCTTTTCCATAAACTTTGATAGACATATAAAGCTAGCCGAATATTGCTGAGAAAATTTGGTTCTCCCATTGACTCAGAATTTTGAATAGCTAAAGTTTCCTTGGTCTTTCCATTATCTGTTGTTAACTTGAATATTTCCAAACTCGCTGAACCAAAGCTGTAGATAGTCCTGTCATTAACATAGTTTGGTGAAAAAACAATCGGCCTTCCTGATGAAGGAACATTACCTATTCTTGATACGGGTAATGAACCATCTGTAATTTGTTTGAATGATTGTCCTCCATCTTCACTTTTGTATAACCCAAGACCTAGCACACCTAACACAAGTGTTTGATCGTTCTCATAGTTTGGTGAAATAGCAATAGCTTCCAACTCAGGCGAGTCAGTACCTAATCCAGGTATATTGAGCCGCTGGTTCCAAGTTTTTCCTCCGTCCCGTGATTCAAAAAGACCTCGACCCCTGGTACTAACAAATAAAGTTTGATCCCGTGCAAAGTCTGGAGAAATAGCTATCTGCATTTTTCCAGCTTCAGCTAAAGCCGTATTTTCACTTATTGCTTCCCAGTTTTTTCCAGCGTCGGTACTCTTGTAGACTCCCTTCTCTCCTGTTACATAGATAGTACGATCGCTGGCAAAATTAGGGGATATGGCAATAGACGAACCAGTGTTGCCTTGAAGAGCTGGAACCTGACCAACTTTCTCAAAGTCTTTACCTCCATTTTGAGACCGATAGATATTACCCTTCTGAGGTAGGATGTAAACAGTATTATCATTTGAGAAGTCTGGAGAAACACCTATTGTGAGTCCGCGTTCTTCCTTAGGCATAGAACTAATTGACCACGAAATACCTCCATCTTGACTTGTTGCAACCTTAGTCCAGAGTAGTGATGCCCATAGTGTTTTATCTTGATCGTAGTTTGGAGAAAAAGCAACATCAAAGTAGCGACGAGGATCATAGTTGGGTGGTAGTGCTTCCCACTTTCTAGTAAACCAAGGTTCTTCGAGACCTCTTTGAGCAATCTTCCAAGTTTGACCGCCATCAGTACTGATATTAATGTTGCCAACGTAGTCCACAGTTGCCAAAGTTGAATCATTAGAAACTGCCATCGCAACAACCGTACTCCTGAGCAAGGTTTCTAAGCCTTGCCATTGTTGCCCCCGATCTTCAGATTTGAAGAGACCATCAAAACCTGCTAGGAAAGTCACACTGCCATCGGTTGAGAACTCCAGCTCAGTAAAGCTAGGTTCCTTCATATCTTCAGCTTGGGGATCGATTATGAGTCCCTGAGTTCTGGGTTGCCATTCTTGGCCATCCCAGTAAAATAATCCAGTATTTGCTGTAGAAACAAATAGTTGTGGTTCATTTTGGGAACCTGGAATAATTTTGATATCTTTAACAAGCTCATTGGCAATTGGAATTGCCTGTTTTGTCCATGTTTTACCTTGGTCAGTGGTTTGAAAAATACCCTGGGTTTCAGTCCCAAGCCACATTGAACCCACTCGTCCACCTAGCATAGACTCAATAGCAACAATTGGACTCTCAAGTGGTAAGCCAGATGCTGCGCGATCGCTAGTTTGCCAAGTTGCTCCGCTGTCGGAAGAGATCAAGAGTTTGTTTTTATTGGCAGCAATGACTAATTTACCATCATTAGAAAAACCCAGAGCTTCAATAGGACTTTTACTTTGGAATACTTGTTTCCAACTATCCCCAGAATTTTGAGTTAAGTAGAGTCTATCGGATATACTGGCTATAACAATCTTTGATGAAGTTGGTGAAACAATTATATGGTCTATAGCCAGTTCATCTAAACCTTTGCTGGTATTTTGCCAAGTAAGTCCTTTGTCTGATGAGCGGTAGATTCCATCTCCGAATGTTCCCAGAAATGCCTTGCCATCATTTTGCTGACTTAATTCTATATCTGTGATAAACAAACTAGAATAATCTAAACCCTGAGTAATACGCTGCCATGAAACGCCTCCATCAGATGAACGATACAGATTGTTTCTAACAACAATTAATACTGTTTTATCTTGTTGATAATTTGGTGATACTTCAATGTGTGTGACAACATCATGTGGACGATGAGCCACTGAGATACCCATATTCACAAGTATTGCCATTAGGAAGGCAACTAATACTAATCTGAAAAATTGCATGATTCGGGAAAGGCTTTTAGTCATAAAAATTATCTTCTAATGGGACTTACACAAATAATATTTAGGGTTTTGGTGATTTTGACTATAATTTTTCTGAAAATGGCAATTGCCTAACTCCTAATTTAAATTTAAAAGGATTTTATATTTTACCAATTTAGATTTCATAGTTTCATTCACCAACGCCATATTTGGCACAGTGGGACAATTACCCTCTCATAGTCTTCTAATTTATTTTGAACATTACCTCTATAAATATAACCATCTGCATAACCAGGGTCTATCTGTTTGGAAAAATAATCTCATTTATGATCTTAAAAACCTAGTCAACCTTGCCAGTATTTTCTCAATAAGGTATTATATAATAAAAATTTATTTCTGTTACATATGAGTAATTTAATTAAGGAAATACGTCAATCTATCCGACTTATTAAAAATGACATAATTCATAAGTATTATGACTTGAGAATTAATCAGGTTGAAGACCCATACCGAATAATGTTGAGAACAGAACCATACAAGTTCGTTTTTATTCTCAGCCATATGCGTTCTGGTTCTTCATTACTAGCTAATATATTAAGTTCTCATAGAGAAGTCTTAGGATATGGCGAAACTCACATTCAATATGCCACTGAATTTGATTTGAATAAATTAGTATTTAAAGTGTATCAGAAAACCCAAAATATTCGCAGGTTGCAAGACTTAAAAGAATTGAGAATGAATCATAAATATATTCTTGATAAAGCTTTATTCAATAAGATTTTTTTAGATGAAAAATTGTTGACTTCGGAAAAATTATATAGTATATTTCTCATCAGAGATCCAGAGAGAACAATAGCTAGTATTCTTGACCTTAAGCCACACTGGAGTGAAGAAAAAGTATTGACGTACTATTTGAATCGCTTATCAACTTTAGAAAGATATGCAAAGTTAATTAATAACAAAGAACGCAGTTTGCTAATTACCTACGATCAACTGCTGAATCAGACTGATTTAGTTTTTGATGCTTTAAAAAAAGTTCTGGGAACACAATCAGAATTTTCCGAGGAATACAAAGTAACGAATAAAGTAGGAACACCGGGAATAGGTGATTCTAAAGAGAACATCAAAGCAGGTCGTATTGTCAGAAATCCTAGAAAATTAGAACAAAAAATAACTTCGACATCAATTGCAGAAGGGATTAAACAGTTTGAAAATTGTGCTTTAACGCTTTCTGAGTATTGTAGCTTCGTGAAAAATCCCAACTAATACCAATTTAATAAATAAAGGAAGGAGTCAGGAGTCAGGAGTCAGGAGTCAGGAGGGAAGAGGGGAGAAAAAAAGTATAAGCATGAGAAAGTTTTTTTATCACGCTCTTATCCGGACATGATATTAATCTACATTCCGCACTTCAAAACCTAGTATATAAAGATAAATAGTTAGTTAGGGCAGCTGTCAGATTAGCAACGTAGAGAAGTCAGGAGGAAATAGTAGTCGCCAATAGTCTAAATAAATTAATTATTCATACTTAATATAGCAATCCTATTTTATTCGTGTGAAAAATCTTACTGCTTTTTAGGGAAAACTTAACTGGGAAGAGTTTCAGTTTTTTTATTTACTTTTTGATTACCCGCAACATAAGGGCGGATTGCTATATATTCGTGATGATTTGACTGCTCTATAAAACTGATACAAAGCGTCATATAACGTGACAAATTGAAGTTTACTTCCTGCTTCTACTGAGACCGTCGGCGGTTACTCATCCACAGGCATTCACGACCGAGCCGACCGCATTTCTCAAATTTATACTGGCGTTTAAATCCCTATCTATTGACAAGCCACAGTCAGGGCAGTCATAAGTCCTTACATTTAAGGGCATATCTTGAACATGACCGCAGTTTGAGCAAGTTTTTGATGATGGAAAAAACCTATCAACTACTACTAACTTTGAACCATACCATTCGCACTTATATTCTAGCTGTCGCCTGAACTCATAAAATCCTTGATCTGCTATTGATTTCGCCAGCTTATGATTGCGGAGCATTCCGCTAACATTCAAATCTTCTATAACAACAGTGCCGTGGTTTTTGGCTAGGTAAATTGTCAATTTATGAAGTGCGTTTCTACGGATGTTAGCTACCTTTCTATGTAGCTTGGCTATCTTTAATTGTGCCTTTTTATAATTAGCAGAACCAATAATTTTATTCCGGTTTCGGTATTGATATCTAGAGAGTTTAGCTTCAAATTTATGATACGATCTCACACTTTCAAAGACTTTGCCATCACTTAATGTAGCTAAGGTTTTCACACCTAGATCTACACCGATAACATCAGTTTTTTTAGGCGTGGTTATGCCATTAAATTCATAGCTACAACTGAGATACCAATCACCTGCCTGTCTACTAATGGTGATTTTTTTAGTTGTTGCTTCAATTGGTTCATAAGTTTTCACAACACCAATAAAAGGCAATTTATGACACCAACCATCAAGTTCTATTGGTTTTCCAGAATTATCAATTGTGAAAGAATCAGACTTACCTTTCTTTTTAAACTTTGGATGTTTTCCTAATCCTTTGAAAAACCTTTTAAATGCTTCACCTAAGTTGATAAAAGCATATTGGTAAACTTTAGATGACAAGTTTTTCATCCAAGGATATAAAGGCTTTGTATGATTGGTAAAAACTTCTCTAAGGATACGAGCATTAGGCTTGTAGCCATTAATATATGCTTGATTCCATAAGCTTAAGCCCCAATTGTAGCACCAGCGTGAGTAGCCCGCGTGTTGAGCCATCAAAGTTTTTTGCTGATTATTCAGTTTGAGCTTGGTTCTAATGGATTTCATTTATTTGTGTTTTGTATGCGCAGCAAACGCAGTCTGTCTAATAGTACAGTTTATAACGTATAATATCGTTATTCTTTGATTAAGTCAATGCTCCTACAAAGGCCAATAAACATAAATTTACACGTTATAAATACTTGGAGAATCGCCAGTTTTTCTGCTTTGTGCTACTTTTTCTGTTACAAATTGACTTCGGGAATGTGGGATTTAAAAATATGACGCTTTGGCCACCACCTGTTGTGAGTAGGATAATAATTACAGCAGCATTAGTTCTATTTGTCTGTAGTAGTTTACGCCATGCTTTGTTCTACTCTACAGGATTTGACTTGGGTATTTATGACCAAGTTGTATATTTAATTAGTCAAGGAGAATCTCCCATTTCTTCTTTTTTGGGGTATCACCATTTAGGAAATCATGCTGCTTGGGCTGTCTATCCTTTAGGATTATTCTATAGGATCTATCCTGATGTCCATTGGTTACTTTTACTACAAGCTTTATGTTTAGCTTTGGGAAGTTGGCCGACTTGGTGTTTAGCCAGACTAGCAGGGTTAGCTCGAGGACAAGCAGTAGCGATCGCTATTTCGTATCTTTTATACCCAGTAATTTTTAATATCAATTTATTTGATTTTCACCCGGAAGTTATGGCGTTGCCTGCTATTTTAGGGGCAATTTTAGCAGCTAGACTAAAACGTATTTTCTGGTTTTGTATTGCTATTATTTGGGTGTTAGGTTGTAAGGCGGTTTTATCATTGACTGTAGCTTTTATGGGTTTCTGGTTACTAACTTTTGAAAAGCGGAAATTTTGCGGTTTAATTGCTCTTATTTTAGGGATTTTTTGGTTTATAGTTGTCACTCAGGGAATTATTCCTTTTTTCAGTGGTGAAGAGGTAGCTGGAGTCGGACGTTATAGTTATTTGGGAGATTCGGTTGTGGGAATTATTTTTAATATTTTGCTACAACCAGGAGCAGTGTTAGGGAAAATATTATCTTTTGAAACTTTCAAATATATTTTTGTGTTATTTTTACCGTTAATTTGGGGAATATTTCCACTGCTTCAGACAAATCAGGTTATTTTACCTCATCTTATCTGCCTGATTCCAATTATTCCGACAATTATGTTGAATGTTCTGTCTCAAGTATCGTTTCAGAGAAGTTTAAATTATCAGTATTCTTTGCCTGCTATTAGTTTTTTATTATTAACAGTAATTTCCTGTTTAGCAGCAGCTTCTCCAACAGAAAATAAAAGTATTCATACAGAATCACCTTGGATAATCAAGTTAGAAATTCCCAAATTAAATCTGAGATTACCAATACCAAATTTTCAATATCCCCGCATAATTATTTTGTGGTCTACTTTAATATTTATCTTATTTGGTAATTTAGCAAGTTTATTTTCTTATGTCGGTAGTTTTGATACTTGGCAAGCCACGAATAATGCAATTAGTTACGTCAAAACTAAAGGTGGGGTACTGACAGATAATCGATTAGCACCCCATTTTACTCATCGTTCAATGGTAAAATTATTGAATCAAACAGAACCAGATAATTTAGATGAATTTGATTATGTAGTTTTGAATTTACGTCATCCTTGGCCGGATACTGAGGAGGCAGGTATTATTCTGTTTAAAAATCTTCAAAATAATCAAGAATGGGAATTAAATTATCAAGAAAACGATGTAATAGTCTTTGGAAGAAGGGAGTAGGGAGTAGGGAGTAGGGGAGCAGTAATTTGGGAAACAACGAATATAAAACTAAGAAAAATAACATAGTTATTTTTAAGTTTAGGCTCCTAATTGTTCCCGAATTAAGTTAGGGTTTCTTTTTTCTTGTATATGCTAACTTTCTTGAAAAAAAGTAGAAATGAGGATATAAGGTTTAAACACTTAAACCGTTAAGCAATACCTTTGATTCAGGAATTTATTCTAAATTATGACTTCTGCGTAATGCTGTAATCTTTCCAAAAAAGGCTTTAGCTTTATTGATTATTCCCACTTAAATCATCTTCTTGTATTAAACTTTCTTTGACTTTTCTAAATTCAAGAATTTTTTGATACAAGTTTTCGTGGGTTTCATGTTCAAATAGCTTATCTTTAAACTCAAGATAATCTCCTTCCCCTAAATTACAAGCGACAACAAATTGGAAAAATTTTAAGGGTTCTAAATGATCTTTAAGGATTAAAGGATTAAAAGTGCTTCTTCAATCAATTTTTTTTCGTTAGTTGTTATGTTTGTCATAAGATACCTCAGTGATAAAATCAAAAGGGTTAGCAGTTTTAATGGTTGATAAAGTTTGACAGGGATTGATTAATCTTCTATCACAAGTTATAAAGATGAAAACTGAAATATAATTGCTATAATATTCCTCAATTCTTCCTTCTTCCTTCTTCCTTCTAAAAATGCTAATTCTCAAAAGATTAAAATCTGATTTTCTATCTCAAATAACTATCATTGCTGCCATAATTTTATTTCTCTGTAGCAGTGTGCGTCACTTATTATTTCAATCTAGTGCTTTTGAAATGGGAATTTATGACCAAGTTACTTATTTAATAAGTCAAGGTTTATCCCCCTTTTCTTCATTTTTAGAAGTACATCATTTGGGCAATCATGCTGCTTGGTCAATGTATCCCGTGGCATTATTTTATAAAATTTATCCTTCAGTTTATTGCCTATTACTAATACAAGCAATTTGTTTAGCAATAGGAACTTTTCCTAGTTGGAGTTTAGCCCGTTATTCAGGGTTAAATAAAAAACAAGCTTTTGCCATAGTAATAGTCTATTTATTATACCCAGTGGTGTTTAATCTTAACTTATTTGATTTTCATCCAGAGGTAATGGCATTACCAGCAATATTAGGAGCAATTTTAGCAGCAAAATTAGATAAAGTTTTCTGGTTTTGTTTAGCTATTATCTGGGTTTTAGGATGCAAAGCTGCTTTATCTTTACCAATTGCTGCTATGGGTTTTTGGTTATATTTCTATGAAAAAAAGCGAGTCTGCGGTGCAATAGCTTTATTTGCTGGTACGGCTTGGTTTATTATTGCTACTGAAATACTAATACCTTATTTTAAGGGCGGTCTGCCCCCTGGAGGAGTCGGACGTTATCGATATTTAGGAGACTCTATTCCAGAAATTTTATTGAATCTTTTTTTAAGACCTGAACTGGTATTTGGTAGATTAATTTCTCTCAAGACTTTAGAATATTTATTATTGCTAAATCTGCCGATAATTTGGTGGCTTGCTCCTAAATATTTCGCTCCTTTAATAGCTGCTTCTCCAGTTTTGGCTATGAATATTCTCTCTGATATTGATGCTCAACGAGATTTAATTCATCAGTATTCTTTGCCAATATTACCTTTTTTATTAATGGCTGTAATTTATACTATTGCTGATGGTAAATGTGGTTTATGGTATTGGCTCTGGAATTTGCGTCGCCCTCAAGAAGATAAGGATAAAAATATATCTACAATTGTTAGTCAACGCTTACCAAAATTTATAATCATTTGGTCTTGCATAGGATTTTTAGCTTTGGCTAAATATGGTTATTTTTGGTCTATTTATTTAGATTATTTAGATACTTGGCAAGCAGCACGAACGGCAGTTAGTTTAGTTGAGACAAAAGGTGGTGTTTTAACTACTTCGGAAATTACGCCTCATTTAAGTCACCGTCAATTTATTAAGTTAATTGTTGAAGAAGAGGAGTTACCTAGAAATGAAGCTTTAGCTGAGTATGATTATATATTAGTAAATGTACGTCATCCTGGTTGGAAAAGTAGTCAGGAATATTCGCGTAAATTCGTCGATAAACTCAAAGTTAATTCAGAATTTCAGCTTAGTTATGAACAGGATGATATTTATTTATTTGAAAATAGGGAGCAAAAGTCAAAAGTCAAAAGTCAAAAGTAATTTCTAAGTGAATTTTCGGTTTCGAGATGTTCCACTCTATTCTCACCGAACCCGAATTACTACTCTGTAGGGATTTGCATACAACGTCCCTACTTACTCCCTACTACCACGCAACAAACGAATTTTTTACCTCACCAGTATGGGAGCTAAAATAGTGCAAAATTTGTAGGGTGCGTTATTATACCATTTCTCAAAAACTTTTCTACATTTGATTAAAGTAGGGGAGTAGGGGAGTGGGGGAGTAGGGGAGAAGTAAAAACAACAATAATTAATGTTAAACTTGCTCAAAAAACACAAAAAAGTAATTAAACATTATGTAATTACTTAATAACTGAAGTTTTATCCAAGTATAGCGTTATTTTTGGGAATTGGTATTACAGCTAGTTAATCAGGACTTACGCAGAACCACCATATCTAGTAGGGGTTAACGGCCGTTAACCCCTACAAGTAGTGTATATTTTCATATTTTGCGTAAGTCCTGTTAATGAGATTTGACATTAAAACTTTACAGAATCTGTAAAACAACCTACATTCCGCACGACACAATGTAGCATAGAAATATAAGTCAAAAGTCATGCATTCAAAAGTCAAAAGTAAGAAAAAAAATTGTAGTGGTCAATAGAAGTTAACAATTTAGTAAGTATTTATGCTTAATATTTTCCTGAAAATTTGATGAATGAGAAAGTTATACTAAATCCGGTTTATAGAGTATCCTTTTGGGGAGGTGGGGAGATAGGGGGATAAGGAGATGGGGAGATGGTTATAGAGGATTTTGAAAAAGGTACTTTGAATGGAGAAAAAAGCGGTTGTTTGCGGAGCATTCCGTTAGGATGGGATGGCGAGGTCTCCTGCTCTTAACAGAGCCGCTCCGCTAACGCCATATCCAATCAACCAAGAGAAGAAAAAAATTCCTTGTAGCCAATCCTTCTATTACAGAAGAGGTAATTGTGAATTATTAATTGTTGAACTACTACTTTATAGTAGATATACTACTCGAATTGATATTACTTATGCTCTGGATGAGTTAATTCAGTTGTATTTTCTCCCATTTGATTTATCTCATAAATCATTTGATATAGTCTACCTGTATCCTTTTGGTTAAAGTGCATAATTAAACGTGGTAAGTGAGAAGTTTCATCTTCTGACTCTTCTGGTAAAACTTGACTTTTTTCAATATTTCCTACAGTCAAAATATCCCTAAATTCTTGATTCAAAAAATCTACATTTTTTTGTGAAAGTTCTGAGTTGAGACGAATTACAAACTTCTCTCCTACATAACGACTAGAATGATACACTCTATAAAAATTGGCGATCGCTTCACAAGCTGATTCTAAATTATCAGTAATAGTATAAAAATTAGGATCTTCTGGACTAATTAAACTTCGTCGCAGCAATTGTTTATGAATAAAATCATTCCAGTCATGCCAATAATTTCCTCCAGGATAATCTATTAATACTAGAGGAGCAGGACCATATTTACCTGTTTGTGTTAATGTTAAACTTTCAAATGCCTCATCTAGAGTACCAAAACCACCAGGAAATAAAACCAAAGCATCACTTTCTTTGAGGAAAAATAATTTGCGAGTAAAAAAGTATTTAAAGTTAATTAATTTATTATCGCTTGCGATAAATTGATTAGACTCTTGCTCAAAAGGTAACTGAATATTTAAACCAAAAGATTTATTGCTTCCTGCACCTTCATTACCAGCTTGCATTATCCCACCACCTGCACCCGTCATTACCATAAAACCTTGTGTGGTAATTCGACGAGCAAATGCTACTGCCATTTGATATTCTGGAGTATCTGGAGTTATTCGTGCAGAACCAAATATTGTAATTTTACGAATATGGCGGTAGGGATAAAATGCTTGAAAACCCTTTTCCATATCTTGTAAAGAGGCAGCTAATATCTTCCAGTCTAGGCGATCGAGTTCTTCCCCTGCCATATTAACTATAGTCGAGAGCGATCGCCCGATCCATTTTTGCTGTTTCAAGTTGGGCAAATTCTTGAGTAATTTGCTGACTTGTTGCTCAATGAACTCAATTGTAGATTTATCAAAATCTGAGGCCATACATTGTTTCTATATCCTAGACAACTTTATTTACTTATAGCAGATATTGGTTATCAGTAATTTGTAGTAGACTAACATAACTAATTTTGTGCATTAGGGCGGGTTTATCTAATCTTAGGTTGAGGATGAAAATTATAACTAAAATCTGCCCCTACTATTAGGATTTTAGGTATGTTAATCAACTACTAAAGTTATGAATAATTAATTAAATAGAGCCAATATCTTCTGGTTGAAAATTTATTAAAGGTGAATATGGAGATAATATGTATTGCTTCCTCCATATTTTTTCTAATCTAGTTTTTGCATGAGATATTAAATCGCGAAGTTCTTCTATTGTTTCTAAACCTAAAGGCGACAATAATTGTTCGGCAAATTTTACATTTTTTGCTTTTAATAAATATTTTGGAACCTGTTTCATGTACAATAAACTCCTACCATACCAATATTGAGAATTACTTTGACTTTCTGCCCGAATAAACAATAAAAAATCTGCTTCGATAAATTCCTGCATTGGCACAATTTCGTAAGGATTCAGGTCCTATGGAAAAGACTATAACTCTTGATGGATAAGTATTTCAAGCAATTTCCTCCAAAATCCTATTCTCAATTAAAGATTACTACAAGCCTTTATTTTCGTGATTATTGAGAATGAAGCTGTTAAATT
>JBCDJM010000149.1:0-17769 GCA_038747755.1 Cyanobacteria bacterium P01_H01_bin.35 | reverse complement strand
TCCCTCAATTTCTCTGTCCAAATCTTGCTGTTAATACTAACTTTTTGAGGCTTTTCAACTCAAATAAGCGCACTTTTTCCAGACTTAAAAATGCCAAAAGCTTTATCTGTAAACACTTTCAGATTTATTCAGCAAACCCTATGTATAAATGGCTTTTTGAATCTCTTTACTTTTGGCAAATTTCATAAAAAGTCATAGCAAGCCATACTTATTGAAAAATCAACAACTATAACAATAATCTCTAATTCCCTTGAATAATATATTTAACCCTAGTAAAAGCCTCTAAACCAATCAACCCTTGAGCAAAACATTTTTGATTAGACATTCCCAAGAAAATACTATCTTTTTGATTGGAATAGCGTAAAAATCTTGGAGATTTATTAATAAAAGTACAAACACTATTAATACCCAAAGCAAACTGACGACTTTCCTGATAAGATTCAGCTACCAAACAATCAGCATGACCACTACTATAATTATTAATCCATCTAATTCCTGAATCTATAGAATCAACAACTTTAAAAGCAACTATTTTACTTAAATAAGCCTCACTCCACTCTCTATCCTCAGCTAAAGTTAAATCGGGAAACTCATCAACTAAAGCAGCATCCCCTCTAACTTCAAAACCATTTTCCTTCAAACTATTCCACAGTCTAACTACCATAGAAAAATTATGCTTACCATCTATCAATACCTTTTCTATAGCATTAACTGGGTCTGGCTTACTTTCATGGCTATCCAAAATCATCCAACGAACCATATCCAAACTACCACTAGCAGACCAATAGAGGTAACAATTCCCCATTGCTGTTTTTAAAACTGGTACAGTTGCTACTCTTGCAACTTGCTTAACTAAACTAGAACGTCCATAAGGAATCACTAAATTTACATATTGGTCTTGAGTAAGCAATTCCTGAATTGAAACCTTATCCGTAGGAGGTAAAAACTCTATACATTCCACAGGCAAACCAACTTGCTCCAAAGCCAACCGTAATACCTTAGTAATAACTAAATTAGAATTACTAGCCTCACTCCCGCCCCTAATAATCAAACTATT
Organism: Cyanobacteria bacterium P01_H01_bin.35; assembly: GCA_038747755.1. Classification (GTDB taxonomy): domain Bacteria; phylum Cyanobacteriota; class Cyanobacteriia; order Cyanobacteriales; family Microcoleaceae; genus Trichodesmium. Next base: position 16,712 of record JBCDJM010000149.1, on the reverse strand, counting down.
TGCAGTCTGAATACACATTCCAGCAGCGATCGCCACCAACTCTGGAAATGTCTCATAAATTAAAGCAATAACTCCCAACGGAATACGTTGGCCATAACTCTGACTACGTTCTAATTGATATGAAGTACCAACTACTTGCCCTACTAGATCCGGCAGATCGCCAAGTCGTTGTAAAATTTGAACAGTAATTTCGAGTCGTTCTGGTGTTAACTTGAGCAATTCAACCATTGGCCTGGGAATAGAAATTGTCCGATTTGCTTCTAAATCCAGAGTATTAGCTTCTAAAATCTCATTTTTATTCTGTAAAATTGCTTCTGCCATTGCTTGTAAGGCCATAGAGCGTTTTAAAGCATTAGTTTTAGCAAGTTCTAGGGAACCTTGATAAGCACGATGAATCACATTCATCGTTAAATTAGCAGAATAATCTTTCCTGTTCATAAGTTTAACGTCTGTAAGCAAGCCAGACCATCAAGGCAGGAAGCATGGCCAAAAGCACTGCCACCAATGCCCAAATAATTATATTAGAACCAGGAGAGTGTAAAGCCAAAGGTAGCCAAATCACCAAAGGTACTAAAATCACTACTAGAGCTAGTGGCAAGTAGTGAGCCTTCCAATTGGAATAGGCCCGATACCAGTGTTTACCTGTCCATCGCCAAGCAGGCTTATAGGAATAGTGAGTAGAGAGTTGTTCAATAGTATCACCACTTTCATTGACAACAAATATTTGCTGACAGCGGTTACAGCCAAAGGCATCTGTCAGGGCTATTGGAATTAAGCAGCCCCTACGCCGACATGGACAGGGGTACTCTCCGTTCAAATCAATCTTTTGAGCTTTTTGAGGTCGCAAAGTAATCGTATAACCGAAAGCGTTGATTGAAAAAAGATGATCTGAGACTTAGTATAGCATTCTGCTAATTCTAGCTCTTAGTGACGCTTACGAAAGCGAATCGAATCAACAGTGGACTTTAGTGTATTTTTAACTGTTAAATAGTTACTAGAAAGCATTTCAAAATAACCCTTCTAGAAAAAGTTCTTACTAAGCGGGTAACGCGATTCGAACGCGCGACATCAACCTTGGCAAGGTTGCGCTCTACCACTGAGCTATACCCGCGATTTCCAATTACTCTCTATAATTTCACAAGTAACTTTATTTGTCAAGCCATAAGATGATTTTTTTTTGAGAGTAAACCTTTGATTAGCTTAGTCATACTTCTGGAGATACATCAGATTCTATAAAAGTATTTGAAGGTATTGGTAATGCTTGAGTTGTACCAGCAATACTATAATTATTAGATGAGGGATTTATACCACCCTTAATTTGACGCATCAGACTTGCCATTTCCAAGGCATTCATAGCATATTCCCAACCTTTATTACTTTTAATACCAGCTCTTTCCAAAGCTTGCTGCATAGTATCTGTGGTCAAAACGCCAAAAATTACAGGTACTCCTGTTTGGAATGCAGCAGCAGCAATTCCTTTAGATACTTCAGCAGATACATAATCAAAGTGAGGAGTGTGGCCTTTAATTACAGCTCCTAAACAAATTACCGCATCGTAGCGATTACTCATGGCCAATTGACGTGCTACTAAAGGAATTTCAAAACTGCCTGGTATCCAAATATAATCGATTTGAGTTCCTTCTGGATTTGGATCTACACCGTGGCGTTTGAAACAGTCTTGACAACCTTCGAGCAGTTTGCCACTAATTAAGTCATTGAAACGAGCTATTACAATAGCAAAGCGTAAAGAGTCAACTTGAGTAAATGTTCCCTCGAAAACAGTCATATTAGAATTTTTTTTAATGTTAATTATTACAATAAAAGCTGATAGTCATTCGTGCTAAGAGTCTAGAGATAACAAGCAGCAACTCGCTATCCCCTGTCTCTTAATACACTAATTATTTCCAATCTTAGATTTTAGATATTGCCAGTTCAGATTGATGTTACCAAAAAAATCAGGCCAATAGTTCTCCTTGAATAGCTCCAGCAGTTGGTACTGATAACTGATAACTGATAACTGAATTTGGCCTAAACCACTAAAAAGTTCAAAACACCTACTGCAATTACCAGTGCTAACCACAAACCAGAACCAATAAAAATCAAAGGTTTGCCTTGACTCCAGATTTGAGGAGAAGCATAGGCAAAAGGTACGCCAATTACTAAGATAAAAGATAATACCACTAATAGAAGTAGTACGAATTGAAATAGGAATGTTAACATTTTTTTTCTCCCAGTGCAACAACAAATTTATCCTATAAGGAATTAGATTATCATAAGTTGTGCGATGGTAATTTTAATTTGAGTAGTGAATTTTCAGTTTAGGTAGGTGATAGAGTATTGCTTAGTAGCGACTAGGTTTGCCGTAAAATTAATGAAAGTCAATTTATAGAATTTATCACAATCTCTACACTGATATTCTATAAATGTCTTTAAGTAATAATTACTAACCTTCTCTTAAGTTGTAATTCTTCATTTCATTGAGTTTAATTGAACTATCTATAACTTTCAGGTTAATTAACTATAATAGTTGAACTAAACTGTTTTGTAGTTAACTAATGCTGTTTTCTATTTTTAACCAATAACAAAATTCTCTAAAACTTGTCTAAATTTATCGACCTTTAGCTAAATCGGCATAAATGATAATTTCTATGCCTAAAACTACCAATAGAATGAGTTCAAAAGTACAAAATATATGAATGACTAAAGGAAGATTTGTACCTAGAGACCAGAAAGTAAATAAAGCCACTAAACCAGAGAAAACAAAAGTAATTTCATCAATAATTAATTGCTCTATTTTGCGCTTCCTTCTTCTTTGATCGCTTCTATGAGAAATCTCCCAACCAAAGATAGATTCGATATCTGAATTATCTATTTGTGCTTTGATTTTTTCAGTCAGAGTCAATCGAATATATTTTCCCATAGCAGAGATTTTTTCGTCATTAACTACATAAGTCCAACCGAGAATTAGGCAAACCCAAGGAATAACTAAGAGAGCATAAAAGTTAGTTTTGTTAGATAGAGCAAAAGAGAGAATTCCGCCAAATATTCCTAGGGTTAAATAAATGATTTGGTCTCGGAAGGCAATACGTTTTAGTTGTTCTTCTTTCAATTTTTCATATTCGAGTAGAAAAACTTGAAGTATGGGTTTTTGGTCGTTCATAGAATTTTTTCTCTGTAATAAATTGGTAATAGAACCAATTGAGCAGTATCGGACTTATGTTGAAATTTATTGAAAAGCAGTTTAATTTTTACACATTTCCAAATAAATTAGCCATAATAGAAGGCAGTTCAATTACATAAAAGCGCAAAGGGCGATCGCTTATTTTAATCCTGATGTAATTCTATTTGTTGGGTTAGCTGAAAGAATTAAGGATGTCCAATAGGAAATTTTTCTTACAGCTTACTATCAAAAATTAAAAAATACATAATCCTAGTTAAGGAGAAAACAATGAGTTCAACTGAAGCAATAATATTTTCTATTTTAAACCGAGATAATATTATTCAGCTAGAATCAATTTTCCTAAGATTGTTTCAGCAATTTGATTCTATTTCTGGAAGGCGGGGGTTTTTACAATCTGTTGGTATTGATGACTATTTTATAAATAGTCGAAATTTTAACTTACCTCTTCAGGAATTTATTACTATATTAGTTTCTGACTTAAGAAAATATAGAGTCTCTCGGCAAAATCCTTATTATCATCCACTATTACTAATTATACGCTATGTAACTAATCAACCTAGAGAAAAATTTTATGATTTAGATGATCGAGATATTGAAATTTTAGAAACATTTGGGAAAAGGGGAAATCTACAAATTAAAAAGTTTCTGAAACACCAATCTGCCGAAACAATCAAAAGTAATAATCAAAGGTTAGATAACTACTTAAACAAAATTGAGAAAAATCTTCAAAATCAAGGTGCTTTAGATATACAAAATAACATTCTAAGTAAAGATGGAAAGTTTGAGTTTGAACGAGTAGCTAAAATCACTGATTTTGAACTTCCTTTCGGTGTATTTAATATGAGAGGAGATGCTTTTTTTATAATTCGTTATTTTACCTATATTAATACAAAAGGTTTAAGGCAGTATTCTACTGAATGCTTAGAATATGGAAAAAATCAAGCTACTTCATCTATTGGTACACAAATTCTTAATGCTAGAGTACCTTGTAATGTTTGTTTTTCTATTGCTGTTGTTAATGATTTAAACCCAGAAATTAAAACTAAAATACGTCAAGAAAATCCTTTCGATCATAACGTTGATACATTATGGTATGAAGTTCCTGTTATTTACTGCTTAAATGAAGCGACACTTTATTTTTATGACCAACCTTCATCATTCTGGGAACAATTCAAGGGAGAAATAGCATGGAAAAGATTGAGAGAAGTCATTGAAACGACTTTAATTCCCTAATATATTTACTAAACTAACAATTTTTATTGTGGATTACTGTCAAAAAATTCAAAATATATTAATGCTAATCGAAGGGTGAACTATGAACCTCAATAATTACTTAGATAGAATTCAGGAAAATCTCAAAAATCAGGGTGCTTTAGATATAAAGAATAATGTTGAAACTAAAAATGGAAACTTTAATGCCGATCAAGTGGTAAAATTAACTAATTTTGAACTTGATTTTGGTTTATGTAAGATGAGAGGAGATGCTTTTTTTGTTATGACTTATTTTCCCTCTATTAATATACATAGTTTAAGACAATATTCTACTGAATGCCTAGAACATGGAAAAGATAAATCTACGTCGTCTATTTTTAGCCAACTTTTTAATTTCAGAATACCTAATAATATTTGTTTTTCTATTGCTATTGTTGATGATATAGACCAAGAAAATAAAACTAAGATACGTCGAGAAAATCCTTTCACTCATAATGTAGATATATTATGGTATGAAGTGCCAGTTGTTTATTGCTTAAATGAAGAACAACTTTATTTTTACCAAAAACCTTCCTCATTGATTGAACAACTCCAGGGAGAAGGAGCATGGAAAAGGTTGAGAAAAGTTATTGAAGCTACTTTAATTCCCTAATATATTTAGTAAACTAACGATTTTTCTTGTAGATCGCTATTAAAAATTAAAACATCAATTAATGGAAGTAAACTAAAATGCCAAACCCTCGCATATTCTCAGATTTACCACCAGATGATTTGATTCAACTAAAAAGATTATTAGAAAATCTTTTGATAGATATTGATGGTATAGCAGGAATAAGAGCTATTCTTAGAAATGCTGGAATTGATAGCTATTTTATTGCTAGTCTTTACTTGAACTCAAATATTAATGAATTTATTACTATTTTAGTCTCCAAATTTAAAGTTTATCCAGTCTCTAATCAAAGACTATATCATCATCCTTTAATGGCTTTGTTAGAGTATGTTCTGAAGCAGCGAGAAAGGTATTATAACTTAGAAGATACAGATATAGAAATTGCTAAGAAAATAATTAGTATTGGAAAAGGAAGAATCGAAGAATTAAAAAGAGAAAAACCTACCATTATCACACCACCTTCATCAACTATTGATATTCTAATCATCACAGCTCTTAAAGATGAATTAGATGCTCTAAAAAACTGCGATAATCAATTTGGAAATACTTGGCAAGAATTCAAAGATAGTTTGGGCTACCCTTACTACAAAACTACTTTATCTCATAAAAATGGTACTCAATTAAATATAGTAGCAGCTCGACCTCCAGAAATGGGAGAAATTAATACCAGTATAGTGGCAACTCGACTTGTTTCTGAATTAAAACCTCGTTATTTAGCAATGACTGGAATTTGTGCAGGCAATAAAAAAGAAGTTTTTTTAGGTGATGTAATAGTTGCGGATCGAGTCTTTAAGTTTGACTCTGGTAAACTCGTTGCCCATTACAAATTAATAGATAATCAACAAGTTCGTATTGAAGAAATGTTCCCTGATATTCATAGCTATAATCTTAATCCCAAATGGAAGTTTGCTATTAAAGATTTTCCCCAAGATTGGCAGAATACTATTCAAACTCCCCGGCCAATAGAAGATAAATACGATCAAAATCCGTTAATTCCTAAAGTTCATATCGGTGTAGTTGCCACTAATGGCAAGGTACAAAAAGATCCTCAACTTTTCCAAAGTATCGGAAAATTACAAGGGAAAATATTAGGAGTAGAAATGGAAGCCGCAGCTATTTGTGCAGTAGGTGAAATTTACGAAATTCCTGTGATTGTTATTAAAGGAGTTCAAGATTATGCCGATTATGATAAAAATGACCAATTTCGTAAATATGCAGCAGAAGTTTCCGCCCGCTTTTTATTGGCTTTTTTGACGACAATTTAATCAGAAAGAGGAACATCACGAAACTCAAGAGGAATTTTATTATTACCTGAATACAAAATAATTTCCATGACTTCTATTTTGTTAACTTCTAAGGAGACTTGATCGAAGTTAATAGAGGCTTTTAAGGGCACATCTTTAATCAGGTTTTCTCTCGCCCGGGAACCGCTAGATGTTCCTAATTCAGCTTGTGTTGCCAGATATATTGTACCTGCTTCAATTATTCTACTTCTAGTCCCAGAAGATTGAGCATACAAAGTTAACCTAGCATTTTTTTCTGTGCTTGTAATTAATAGATGGCAATTAATGCTTTGACTATCTATATTCACGTTAGTTTTTTTGCAGCTCTGAAGTTCAAAGACAAAACCATCAATTTCGTAGATTCTTTTTAGGTTATAATCTTTTTGATTTGAAGAATCTTCTACATTATTTTTACTTTTAACAGAGGTTGTAGGATTTTGATTATCATTTTTGAGTTCTTCTACTTTTTCTTCTAACTTATCATTTTCACTTTCTAGTAGATTATTCTTTTTTTCATAGTCTTGTCATTTAGCTACTAATTCATCTCTATCATTTGTCATTTCTTCAACTTGTTTCTGTAAATCTTCTAATACTGATGGTTTGACAGTTTCAACCACACCTATTAATTGGGGAAAATTACTAACAAGATATTCTCTGAGTTTATAACCTCCAAAAGCAGCGAAAGGATTAGTTATAATTATTAATATTAAAGCCTGAAGCAATCTATTTTTCCATTGTTGTCTAGCAAACTCTCTACTCACTTGTTTACTAACCTCCTCTATGTCATTTTCCAAAAGTAAATCAGATAATCCCAAATCTCTTAGACTCTCTTTAACTGAGTCAATAGTAATTCTTCCTTCCAGCTCATCTCTTCTTTGAGAAAGCCGTTCTATTAATCTTTTAAATTCATCCTCGCTTAAACTCTTTTTTAAGTTCATGTCCTATTTTTATCTAGAATTTACCTGCCTAGATAGCTTTCTATGACATTCAATGATTATATATCGTATAAACTAAAGTTGGCTATAAAAAAATGGTAATAATTATTTAGTGAAGTTTTTGTATGAATTATGATTTTAGTGACATCAGATTAATTTGATGAAAAAGATAAAACTTTTACACCAAATGATGTGTCAATCCACTACAAATTTTCCTGACTTCTGACTAGCACTACCTTTATTCTGCCTCGACAGTATTAGTTTCAAAGTCAACTCCTTCGTACAAAACTTCAACCGCACAAGTAAATTCAATACTCTCTAACGTAATAGACTCACCTTCCGTATATCTACAATAATGCCAAATTTTTCCCTCCCCACGTTGATAAATTTCTACAGATATTGATTCTGGATCTACTAAAACATATTCTTGCAAACTGGGAAATTGCTGGTAATATTTCAACTTATCGCCGCGATCGTATTTTTCTGTACTAGGGGAAAGCACCTCAACAATGACTTTAGGATGTTCGATAAAGTCACGGGATTTTAAATCCTCAGCATTACAAGTAACCACTACATCGGGATAAAAATAACGATTATTTTTACTATCCTGAACTTTCACATCCGAAACATAAGCTTCACAACCTCTTTGACTCAAATGAGGTCTTAAAGCTGTGTAGAAATTGAGGTAAATTTTAGTATGAGGAATAGTTCCCCCAGTCATAGCTAAAATTTCACCATCAATATATTCATAACGAAATTCCTGTTGAGCTTCCCATTCTAGGTATTCTTCAGGGGTCATTTTTTGGTAATTTTGAGGTTGAGCGATCATAAGTTTTTTTCTCCTACAACGTTTTGTTAAATCTGGCTTTCGAGATAAATCCACAACTTTCATTCCACTTTCCGCTTGCTTCTTTTGTAAATCAGCAAATATGGCTTCCAAATCATGGTTGAATGAACGAGAATATTCTTGACGAATTCTGTGAATTTCTTCGACAATCTCATCCCGGTACATAATAGATATCTCCAATTATAAAAAATAATGTACATTTTAGCAATAAAATAATGTAGGTTGGGTAGAATGAAGTGTTAGCGGAGCTTCCCGGAGGGAAACCAAACACACGCTTTATTGTAGTTGTGTCACCCTTACAGGAAGCAAGCTACGTTATACCTCTTAATCCGTATATCCGTGGCATAATCCGTGTGAGTAACCCAACCTACGATACTTCCCCAAAATGAACATAATCTTATGCCACACAACCGCAGACTTTGACGCCCTCGGCGCCGCCGTCGGACTAACTCACCTCCACCCAGGTAGTCGCCTCGTATTAACAGGTGGTTGTCACCCCACCGTCAAACAATTTCTCGCCCTCCATCGAAACGAGTTTGCCATCATCGAACGTCGCTCTGTCAACCCAGAACAAATTCGCTCTATATTTATTGTAGATGTGCAAACACGCTCCCGACTGGGAAAAACTGCCGAATGGTTAGACTTACCCCACCTATCAGAAATTATCATCTACGACCATCACTGTGAAATTCAAACCGATATTCCAGCTACCGAAACTCACATAGAAGCAGTCGGAGCAACCACAACCCTAATTACAGAAAAACTCCAGACTCTCCAAAAACCTTCCCCGATCTTAACTCCAGCAGAAGCAACTATTATGGCGCTTGGTATCCACGCTGATACTGGTTCCCTGACTTTTGACCATACAACACCAAGAGACGCAGCAGCTTTAGCATGGTTAATGCAGCAAGGAGCAAGTTTACCTGTCATAAGTGAATATGTCGAACCTGGTTTATCACCACAACTGCAAGATTTATTGAAAACAGCTCTGGAAAATTTACAACGCTCCACTGTGAGAAATTATCAAATAGGTTCCATACTCCTACACACAGAAGAATACGTTCCCGGTTTATCCACTTTAGCTTCCAGTTTAATAGAACTCACAGAAATAGACGCTCTCCTACTAGCTCACACCCACTCCCTCAAAAAAACAACCGAAACCAGCTTAAATATTATCGGGCGATCGCGCATCCCAGATACTAACCTAAACCAACTATTTCAACCTCTAGGAGGTGGGGGGCATCACCGAGCAGCATCACTTAGTTGCCGAGACAGCAACCCCGAAGCAACATTAGAAAAACTTCTAGACGAACTCAAAAATCAAATTCCTCAACCACCCACTGCTAGAGATTTGATGTCATCTCCAGTTCGTACTATTCCTCCTGAGACATCTATAGAAGAAACTCACCGCATACTATTACGCTATAATCATTCAGGTTTATCCGTAGTAGACTCATCTGGAGAATTAGTCGGAATTATTTCTCGGCGAGATATTGACATCGCCCTCCATCATGGTTTTAGTCATGCTCCAGTCAAAGGTTACATGACACCCCAACTCAAAACTATTTCCCCAGAAACAACTCTCCCAGAAATTCAAGAGTTGATGATTACTTACGATATTGGGCGGTTGCCTGTATTAGAAAATAACCGTCTAGTTGGAATAGTCACGCGCACTGACGTTTTACGGGAATTACATCAACAACAACGCCCCCAAGATAAACAACCTGGTTGCATTCCCGGTGAAATTTGTAAATCAATTACACAACTTTTAGAAGATCGCCTCGCTCCCCAACTTTGGCAACTACTCACTTTTGTTGCTGAGTTGGCAGAAAAACGAGGTTGGCAACTATATCTAATTGGGGGAGGAGTAAGAGATTTACTATTATCAAAATTCGATGAGACTCTATTATTAACAGATATAGACTTAGTTGTAGATGGTTGTCACTCAGACTCAGCAGCAAAAGCACCAGCAGTAGAGTTAGCAGAAGCACTGCAAAAAATTTATCCGACAGCACGTTTGGAAGTTCATGGTCAATTTCAAACTGCTGCTCTCCTCTGGCACAATGATTTAGTGTTAGACTCCCTTTGGATAGATATTGCTACTGCTCGCACAGAATTTTATCCTTATCCAGCAGCTAACCCGGAAGTTGAAATAAGTTCGATTCGCCAAGATTTGTATCGGCGGGATTTTACTATTAATGCTTTGGCAGCAAGACTGACTAAACCCCGCGCTGGAGAATTGCTTGATTTTTTTGGTGGGTTGTCAGATTTGCAAGAGAAACAAATTCGGGTGTTACACGCTAATAGTTTTATTGAAGACCCGACTCGTATTTATCGTGCGGTGCGGTTTGCGGTGAGATTGGGGTTTGAGATTGAAGAGAAAACAGAGGGATATATTCGTTATGCTATTAATAGTGGGGTTTATGACCGCGAAAGTGTTGGGAAGGCAGAAAAAAATAGAAGAGCGCCAGCTTTGGAAACTCGGCTCAAAAGTGAGTTGAAATATATTTTGCAAGCTGACTACTGGAAACCTGCTTTAAAGTTATTGGGAAGTTTGGGGGCGTTGCGTTGTATTCATGGCACTTTGGAGTTAGACAAGAGGTTGTGGCAACAGGTGTGTTTGCTCGATAGGTGTTTACAACGTTTTGACTCTGATAAAAAATTATCTCACTGGCAAATGCGCTTAGAAGTTTTGATTGCTGGTTTAGAGTCTGAGTATCGCGGTTTAGTAGGGAAAAATTTACAGTTGCCTGTGGATACTGTTAAGAGGTTGGAGGAGTTCGAGTTGGCAAAGGTTAAGGTGATGGATAATTTGCAAAAATGTGAGACTCCGAGTCAGGTAGTGTGGTTGTTGAGGGAGTATGATTTACCGATGTTGATTTTGCTTATTGTGCAATGTGAACGTTGGATGCGACGTAAGATTTGGCAATATTTGACTCAGTGGGCGAATATTAAACCTATTTTGAATGGAAAAGATTTGAAGGTGATGGGTTATAAACCGGGGCGTCAGTTTAAGTTAATGTTGGATGATATTTTGGCTGCAACTTTGGATGGGGTGGTTAGCGATCGCTCTGAGGCTGAGAATTTTTTAGCTCAATATTATCCTCAATAATTAGGGAGTAGGGAGTAGGGGAGTAGGGGAGTAGGTAGGGACGTTGCATAAGTCCGTACAGAAGTAATTTTTTTTTGCTCATCTCTTCCCAAAAATGCGTTCCTTTTTAAGCATAAAGAGCTGAAAATTAGGTACTTTTGAAAAGACCTAAAAAGGCGAAAATCTTTTTCTGTAAATGCTTTGATATTTAATCATCAGAGCAATAAATAATTAGAAAAAATTATACTTAATTACGCATTTATTGTAATATAATCAAGTTATGTCTAACTTATTAAGTGTATCTGAAGCAGCCGAACTGCTAGGAGTATCAACAAAAACAATCAGACGATGGGAAACCGAAGGAAGAATAAAATCAATTCGTACCGAAGGTGGTCATCGTCGTTTTACCGTTACCGACTTGATAGGCAATAAACAAGATGATTCTTTGACTATTGCCTATGCAAGAGTCAGTAGTAACGACCAAAAAGATGACTTAGAACGTCAAAAGCTAGTTTTGGAAACGTATTGTGCTAAACAAGGTTGGTCTTTTGAGGTAATATCAGACTTGGGTAGTGGCTTAAACTATCGCAAGAAAGGATTAATTAAACTCATTAAGCTAATTTGTTCTGAACAAGTAGAAAGATTAGTGCTAACTCATAAAGACATATTACTGAGATTTGGTAGCGATCTAATATTTACTTTGTGTGAAATATTTGCTACAGAAGTAATTATAATTAATCGTTCCGATTTTTCGGGAACCGTAGACTCTACTTGTGAAGAAGTTTTAACACAAGATGTGATGGAAATAATCCGAGTTTTTTCTGCCAGACTTTATGGTTCAAGAAGTGACAAAAACAAACAAATTGTCAAACAATTAAAAGAGGTAGCTGACCAATTGAAATAAAATCTTTACTAATCAATTAAAATCATACAAAACTGAAGCTAAAAGTAAAAAGTAAGAAAAAGCAGAAACCGGATTTATCAAGGAAATTTCCTGATTTGAACAACAATAATTAGGGCAATAAACCCGGTTTCTTGTTTGCTCCCTCACTCCCTCACTCCCCTACTCCTCTACTCTTTTTATCCAACTACAAAATTAACTAATTTTCCAGGAACTACAATCACCTTTTTAATCTCCTTACCTGCTAAATTACGCTGCGCTACTTCTGACTCGCGTGCCAACTTTTCCAAAGTTTCCTTATCTGCTTTTGCTGGCACTTGAATAGTTCCCCTAGTCTTACCCTTAATCTGAATTACCAATGTAATTTCATCTACGACTAATGCTTCCGGATCAAACTTCGGCCAGGGATGAGTATGCACTGAACCAACGTTACCAGTAACTTGCCACAATTCCTCAGCAAGATGTGGTGCAAAAGGTGCTAACAATAACAGCAAAGTTTCCAAACCTTCAGCATAAATAGGAGAATCTTTGCAAGTCGCATCACTGAGACCATTACTTAATTTCATCATTTCCGAAACAGCAGTATTAAACTGATAATCTCCATCTAAGTCTTCCGTGACTTCCTTAATAGCAGTATGCACCGCCCGTCGGACATCTTTCTCTGCTTTAGTTAACTCTCTAGCAAACTTACTTTCTATCCAACTCAAACCTTTCTGCAAATCATCCTTAGTTTCTTGTTGAGTTTCGGCATGATTCAACTTAGCTTCTATTGCTAGCTTGACATCAGCAGCAGCATAAACTTTCACCACATTTCTAAGTTTAAATGCAGAAAGATTTTTAGTTATTTCAGTAATCAAATACCGAGACCAACCCAAATCTTTCAAGTCTGCTTGAGTAATACCATTGTTTTTTGCCTTCAACTCACTGAAACTATTATTGGCAGAAAATTCTCTTACCAAAGACCAGACTCGGTTCAGAAAACGAAACTGACCTTGCACGTCAGCATCATCCCACTCTAAATCTTTTTCCGGTGGCGCTTTAAACAAAATAAACATCCGCGCGGTATCCGCACCATATTTTGCCATTACTTCCAACGGATCGACACCATTATATTTAGATTTAGACATCTTCTCGAAAAAGACTTCCAATTTATCTCCCGTTTTCGGGTCTTTCGGTTCTTCTGGGTTAACATCTGCAAACGGAATATATTTACCAGTTACTGGATTTTTGTAAGTAATACCTTGCACCATTCCCTGAGTTAACAACTTTTGGAAAGGTTCGTCAAAATTGCACAAACCCCTGTCGCGCAAAACCTTGGTAAAAAATCGGGAATACAACAAATGTAAAATCGCGTGTTCGATACCACCCACATATTGATCTACAGGCAACCAGTCATTAACTATTTCCGAGTCAAACACTTGCTGTTCATTTGTCGCATCTGGATAACGCAAATAATACCAAGACGAATCAATAAAAGTATCCATCGTGTCAGTTTCCCGTTTTGCCGGGGTGTCACAATTAGGACAAGGAACATTCACCCAATCTTCCAATTTTGCCAAGGGTGACGGGCCACGACCAGAAAATTCCACACTTTCCGGCAATTTTACAGGCAAATCTTCATCTGGTACAGGTACAGCACCACAATTCGGACAGTGAATAATAGGTATTGGTGCGCCCCAGTAACGTTGTCTAGAAATTAACCAATCTCGCAAACGATATTGTATGCGACCTTCTCCATAACCTTCATCTTCAGCAAGTTGAATAATTTCTTTTTTAGCAAAAGTAGATTTTTCCCCATTAAACGCACCAGAGTTAACCATAACTCCAACATCAGTATAAGCTTCCGTTAGTTCTTCATCATCATTATCCGAATCATCAGGGACTATTACAGTTGTGATGGGTAGGTCGTATTGTTTGGCAAATTGAAAGTCGCGCACATCGTGAGCGGGTACTCCCATAACAGCACCTGTACCATATTCATAGAGTACATAGTCGGCGATCCAGATGGGAACTTCCTTATTATTGAATGGGTTGATAGCTTTGCCACCAGTAGGAACGCCACGTTTTAGTTTATCTTCGGCAGTACGTTCTAATTCACTTTCGGCAGCTACTTCTTTAATAAAAGTATCGACAGTGACTTCTTGTTCCGGGGTTGTGACTTGCGCCGTCAAAGGATGTTCGGGAGCTAAGACAACGTAACTGACGCCGTAGACAGTATCAGGTCTTGTGGTGAAAACGCCGATTTTTTCATCCATCCCTACTATGGGAAATTCTAGATAAGCTCCGACAGATTTTCCGATCCAGTTCGCCTGCATCAGTTTAACTCGTTCCGGCCAACCAGGCAATTTATCTAAGTCGTTGAGGAGTTGTTCGGCATAGTCGGTAATTTTAAAGAACCACTGACGCAACATTTTACGTTCCACTTTTGCCCCCGAACGCCAGGAACGACCTTCGCCATCTACCTGTTCGTTGGCCAATACAGTTTGGTCGATGGGGTCCCAGTTAACGGCAGATTCTTTTTGATAGGCCAAACCAGCTTGGAAAAATTGCAGGAATATCCATTGAGTCCAACGGTAATATTCGGGGGTGCAGGTAGCGACTTCTTTATCCCAGTCGATGGAAAAACCCAAACGTCTTAGTTGTTCTTTCATTTGGGCAATATTTTGCAGAGTCCATTTGGCGGGAGGGATACCCCTGTCAATAGCTGCATTTTCTGCGGGTAGTCCAAATGCGTCCCAACCCATGGGGTGCAGGACACGATAACCTTGCATCCTTTTGAGTCGGGCAATAACGTCGGTAATGGTGTAGTTACGAACATGACCCATGTGTAAATTACCGGATGGGTAAGGGAACATGGATAGAGCGTAGAATTTAGGCTGATTATTGTCTGTAGGGGTTTTATCTTGGTTTTGTTCAGCCCAAGTTTTTTGCCACTTTTCTTCAATGGATACAGGATTATATTTGGAATCCACCGTTTTTTCTCCGTAATTATCTTCAGTAATCTGGTTTTCTTGATTATTTTGACATAATTCCTCGCTTATGAGGATTGATGGTTACATTATGCTACTGAATGTAATATATAAAGTTCGGAACAGCGATAAATTTTGTTTGTTGTGGAAATATTATTGGTGAGTTCTAAACTGCATAAGTTCAGGAGAAATAGAAGTATTAGTAGTCGGAGCGATCGCCTTTCTTTCTATTACTCTAATACCCCTATTTGACATAAGATTAAAATTTATGAAAATAATAGCTAGGTACAAAAATATTAGCCAAAATTAATTAAGGCATAATCAAAATGTAAGTATTAGGAAAAAGATCCGATAATTTAACTACTTCCTGTTCCTCATAATCTACTAAAAACCCATGAATAATTACCCCAACTTTTCTGACCAAGGCTATCAAATAATTACAGAACTCGGACACAATAATATTGGTGGGCGAGTCACTTATTTAGCTGAAAATATCAAGACTCACAAAAAGGTAGTTATTAAACAATTTAAATTTGCCAAATTAGGAGCAACTTGGGCAGAATATGATGCCTACGAACAAGAAATTGAAGTATTAAAAAGTCTCCAACATCCAGCAATTCCTCAATACTTAGATTCTTTTCAAACCACCGATGGTTTCTGCATGATTCAAGAATATATTGATGCAGAATCAGCAATAATTTCTCGTCAGTGGCAACCCCAAGAAATTAAACAGATTGCTATTTCAATTTTAGAAATTTTAGTCTATCTACAAAGTCAATCACAACCAGTTATTCATCGAGATATTAAACCAGAAAATATTTTAATTGATGAGCAGTTAAAAGTTTATTTAGTAGACTTTGGTTTTGCCAGAATGGGAGGAGGAGAAATAACAGCAAGTAGTGTGGTAAAAGGTACGATGGGATTTATGTCTCCCGAACAAATGTTTAATCGCTCCTTAACAACAGCATCAGATTTATATAGTCTTGGTGCGACATTAATCTGTTTATTAACTGGGATAAAATCGGCAGATATTGGCAATTTAATAGATGCGAATTATCGGATAATTTTTCGTCATTTAGTACCACCATTACAAAGGGGTTGGATTAATTGGTTGGAAAAGATAACAGAACCAAAATATACTGATAGATATGAAAGTGCTGAGGTGGCTTTAGCTGTTCTTCGACCTTTGGATATAAATCGTTTACCAAAAGTCAGAATTAGTCGAAAAAATTTGATATTTCCTGGCAATGTATGGGGAGAAAAATTAACACAAGCAATCAGAGTTAGTAATCCAATTCCAAAGACAATTTTATCTGGTAGGTGGGAAGTTGCTCCTCATGTTAGTGACCCTCCTCATACTCCTTATGACCATAGTTGGATTTCATTTTCACCTCAGAAATTTGAAGGCAATAATGTCAAGTGTGAAATTACAGTAGATACCAGTAAGTTAGTAAAAAATGAAGTCTACAGAAGAGAGATTTTTTTACACAGTAATGCAGTGTCAAAAATTGAAACCATAAATATTCAGGTAAAAACTGGTAGTTGGCCTCGATTGAGACCTAATTTCATGTTCTTTTTTGGTCAGTTTATACTAATAATCCCTTGTATATTTGGCAGTTTTAT
>JBCDJM010000148.1:0-17826 GCA_038747755.1 Cyanobacteria bacterium P01_H01_bin.35 | reverse complement strand
TATTTCATTCGTGAAAAGCTATAAATGGTATACTCTAATCAAATATTTGTTTGAGCTGGTTACACATCGTCAAACCTTTGATTTTCCCAAAATTTTCATGTATGGCTACTTTTCATAAATCATTTAGGATTGCTATATAATGCACCTACTCCAATTAAGCTACACAAAATCCCTAAACTAATAACAGCCAACCATCCAGAAAGGGAAACTGGTAATAATCTATCTTCAAATAGCAATACAAATGGTAACAATAATAGGCAGCTTAAACAGCTATCCCATATTAAAATTGTGGTTGTTTTAAATTTAACTCGGAGATGCTCTACTACCAGAATTGCCCCAGCGTAGAAAATGGCAGAAACTAATGCAATGCTGTCCCCTATCAATGTATCTTGAGCTAGGTGAAAATCTTGAAAACCAATTATTAAACTTCCTCCTAGAGCTAGAATTGTACCAATTAAAAAGCGACTACCAAAAGATTTACTTAACAGTAACCACCCACCCAAAACAGCAAATATAGGAGTCATATTGTGGAGGAGATTAGAGTTAGCAACGGTTGTTTTTGTCAAAGATAAAGCCCAAGTTACTAAACAAGCTGTACCTAGAATCGTATTAAGAAATAAGTAGAAAAAATCTTTGAAAGTATAGGTCTCTTGAACATTAGTAGATAAGCGATCGCTCTGTTTATTCCAAAGTATTTTAATACCATTTACCAGAATTAAAGCTAGACTGCTAATCCACAAGCGATTAAATATTGTTGCATAAGGACCTAACTCATTTTCAGCAATACGAGTCAGAATTGGAGAAAAAGATAGGGTAATAATAGCAATTCCTAAGAAGGTAATTGACCAAATTGGAGATTCTTTAGTTAACATTATGAGCTTCGTTAATAACTATCATCTAAAATAGGGAATAGGGAATAGGTATGAAGGAGGAAATAGTTGATAATTGATGGGATTTTTTATTGTTGGAGATGTCTATTGATTAATTTCTCGGAAGCAGATTTTCTACTCCCCTACTCCTTACCGAATAATTAAATAATTTAGCTTGAAAGGGGAGGCTTTCAAGGAGAAAAAAGCGGTTGAAGGATGGCGATTAAACCTCGCCATATCCAATCAAGCAAGAGAAATAAATTTTTTCCTTTTAGTCAATCCTCTTCCTTTTAGGGAGAGGTAATTATCCATTATCCATTAATGAATCCTTGTTATTTAATGGTCTGACAAAACAGTAAGATTTTTACCATTCTTATTAACTACATAAGTACCGGGAATTTGATAAAATTTAGTTGTTTTTGTATCTAATGCCCAAGCTTTGACATTAATATTTCCTTGAGGAAACTTATGAGTAGATAATACTTTTTGCCATCCCGATTTAAAGTATTTTTGACTATTCAATTCTTTCACAAGATTAAGTCTTGGCATTGTCATATCTGCCACAGCAGAAACAATAGGTTCACCTTGCCAATTATCATAACTGAGAACTATGGTATCTACGGGTAAATTTGTATCAGTAAATATTGCCCAACCAGTCGCTAATAAGTTATTCTCGCCAATAAATTCTAGCTTTTCAAAAATACCTTTTACTTCTCTACTATTATTCGGATCTACTAAATCTGGAATGCGATTAGTTGCGATTAACCCAGGCTCTAAAAAACCTATTTCTGTTAAGTAATGCGCCTGTTGTTTTATATATTCAAAATAGTAAGAGTCAATCAAATTTTGACAATTATCATGGGTGAAATCTATTAGTAGTAAACACCCTTTATATTTTAAATAATTTTGCCTCCATGTTTTCATTTGGTCTATGCTATAGGTAAAGTTATGTATTTGGAGAACAGTTATTATGCCGATAAACCAACAAATAATTTTCGAGAATAAGCTTCTATTAATTAAAAAGTATTCTTTTTTAATAGCATCTTCTCCCACAACTATCATTAAATGAATTATGGAGATAATTATGTATGTTGAAAATGTTGTATATCTTGATGAAAGAGCTTGCTCTATACCAAGAGTTACTCTACCAGCAGATGTCACTAAGGCACTAATAATTGTATATGAACCAAGCATAATCCATCCAATAGTTTTAGATCGCAATTCATAGTCTTTAATATGCCATATTACATACAACAATAAACCAATAAATAGAGTAATAATTACTCCACCAATAACAATTGAGTTATTGAGTGGCTGTATACTACTACCAACTCCTAGAGAACTACCTAAAAATGCTAGAAAATATTGGAAGGTTTGATATGGATATTGAAGTGATTCTAATGGACTAGGATGAGATAATGGCTTTTGATAATTGTGGAAGTAAAAGGTTATATTAGCTATAAATCCAATTATCCAAAGTAGATAGAAAATTATGTTTTTCCTAATATCTGACCAAGATTTTATCTGTACTAAAGCTAGCACTGGTAAAACTATTACCCAGGCTAATAAACCATTAGCATAAGAAAAAGTGCTGATGGTTGATAAAACCATACAAATTAAAATTTTGGCTAGATTATTTAGTCTTGAATAAGCAATTAATATACAGGTAGTGATGCAGACTATAGGAGTAAAAACAACTATTTGAATACCCCACAACCAATTTTCATATTGAACAGCAGAAAAGATAAATATATTAGATACTAATGCTATGGTTAGACCTTTAATATGGGAACCACCTATTGTTAATCTATTTAAGATATAAATGTTTACAGAAACTATGCAGGCAAGCAAAAATGTGACTAACATTTCATATCTAATATTCCATTTAGTCAGAAATGCCAAAGTCATAAAAATTAGTCTGGGAAAAAATTTTCTACTTTCATTGTGTTGTGCTATTAAATCATTGAAAGATAGAGTTCCTTGATTAAATTTTTCAAATATAGCAGAGATTTGCCATTGGTCTTGAATTGGCACATTGAGACTATATTTAAGAATTAGAATCCCTAAAACTATAGCTGGAATTATTACTAGACATAAAGTGATGCCTACAATTAATTTATAACTTAATTCATAATTATTTTTTTGCATATTTCTCTTGTCGATTATCTTTTATATGTTATATTAACGCCTTACTGGTTAATAATATAGATTGACTTTGCTTAAATCCAGCAAAAATATTCATCTCACAAAACTAAAACTTAATAATGAAAAAGATTTTTTCTCTCCTTAGTCAAACAGTAATTATTTCTTTAATCACATTTAGCTTAACAGAAGTTGCATTCAGAATTTATCACAAAATTAATCCTTCGTTTATGTTTTATGACCCTTCGTCTTATAATCGTTGGCGAGGAAAACCATTTTCTACAGATTATGATTTTCAGTTAAATTCTAGAGGATTTAAAGATGTCGAATTTAGCAAACAAAAAGCCGAAAGTACATATAGAATTATTGGCATAGGTGATTCTTTTGCTTATAGTGGTGTACCTTATAAACATAACTTTTTAACCCTATTGGAGTCTAAACTTAATCGGGATAGTCAGCAACCTATAGAATTAATTAATATGGGAATAATTGCCATTGGACCGAAAGATTATTTATCCCTATTTGTTAATGAAGGATTAGAGTTAAATCCTGATATGCTTTTACTATCTTTTTACATTGGTAATGACTTTTCTGATAACTATAAATCACAACAAGATAGAAGGTTAGTCAAAGTTCAAGATTCTTACGTTTTATCTTTCTTTGATTTTTTGATTAAGGTAAATAGTAAGTTTGAAGGCAACCTTTATCACCATGGAATTGAATATCGAGAAGACTTACCTACTGTACCGGATGACTTTCATCTACAAGAGGCAAAAAAGAGAAGTTATATTTTTGTCAAAGATCGGGAAACAACAGATTTTACAGAACATTTTAAGGATGCTGTTGGAGACTTATTAAAAATCAAAGAAATTTGCGATCGCCGAAATATTACTTTAGTTGTAGTTTTCATGCCTGATGAGGTACAAATTATTCAACAATTAAGAGAAAAAGTAATTGCTAGTTACAATTTTTCTCCCGAAAAATTTGATTTCCGGCAGCCTAATAAATTACTATCTCAAGAACTGGATAAACATAATATTTATCATCTTGATATTGTGGAAGAATTTGTTGCTACTGGTTCCGAAACTGCTCTCTACAAACCCAACGATATTCATTGGAATATTGCTGGTAATAGATTAGCTGCAGAAGTAATAGATAAGTATCTCTCTCAGAAATTTTTTCCCTAATTTTCAATATAAGTAGGGCTTGCTGAAAAAAGTATTTTTAGTAGTCAATAGTCAATAGTCAGTAGTCAGTAGAAATGGTGGATTACAGAATATCTAGTCGGATATATTTGTACCTAAATTTTGGAGCTTTTGTCTGCTCAAAACCCTAACTTTTTCAACTATTGATAGGCAAAAGCTACCTCTTTATAGAGAACAAAAGTTGCTTTAATCTTTATCTATCAATACTTTCATATTTAATTAGCTAGCCCTAAGTAGTATAGAAACTGCTATAATTTTGCTTATGCACTTATCACTTTCTTTTTTTTCAATATTTACTCTTTTTTACTTCTTACTTCTTCCTTTTGATTTTCATTGGCAGTAAGTTTAGTAAAAATTGAATTAGCTATAAATTCTGACAAAATATTTTCTCCAACTTCAGCATAATGGCAACAACTATCTATATAAACTATTTCTTTGGCATCATCTAAAATTTTCACACCATTGAAAAAATTCACACTATTCTGTTTTAATTTATCTATTTTACTCAAAAGTACAGGATATCCTAATTCTGTTGCTTCTCTAAAAGGACTATCAGAGTCAAAAGCAATTTTCTTTTCTGCTTCACTATAAACTCGGTTAGTCGGATAGTATTGATTAGGTTGTAGAACATGAAAATATAAAATGTTATTATTGGCAGCTATTTGCTGCATCATTATTGATGTTTTTTGCCAGTGTTCTGCCATAGTATCATATAATTCTGATTCTTCTAGTTCTGGGTTTTGTGCATAGAAATAAACAATACTGGCTTCTGTTTCTCCCGCCGCTTGTTGAGCTGCTTTTTTCCTTTCTTTATCAAAAATTTTGACATTTTTGCGATAAGTTTTTGCTAAGTTTTGTACATAGATTGATGTCAGAGAATAACAATAAGCTACTTGACATTTTTCTAAAGTTTCTAAAGCATCTTTCAATTTATCTTTACTGTCATTAATTTTCAACATAGCTTGAATAGATTTTGTAGAGAGACTATTATTAGCTATGTTTGTTAATGGTACAACATGGTTGGTACTTGGCATCATAATATCAACAGCATTTTCATTATTTGCTTTCGCTATTGTCACCTCATTAAAACCATCAATATTGATGATCATATCAAATTCCTGACCTATGGAAAGAAAGTAATTTAATAGTATTAATTGTTGTGGTTGTTTATAGCCTCCTGTTGCCAAAGATAGGATAATAAATTCCTTATATTTAAATTCTGGAAGTTGCTTTAATTTCTTTTCTAAGATTTGATTTTGAATTTCATATATTGAATAGTTTGAGGCAACGGAACCTCCAAAAACTCCAATTATATATTGATTATCATTCTTCTTTTGATAAGGATAATCATAAGGAGAAATAAAACCAGCAGCATTATATTTAAAACCTTCTCTAAAATCTACTCCAGGTTTTTGCACATAGCCAAAGTAAGGGTGCAATCTTTCTATTATGGAGTCTTCTAATCTAATTCCTGCTAAGTTAATTCCCATTGGATTTGTATTGGTATTGGTATTAATATTTTCATTTTCTTCTTGTTCTTCTTGATTTTCTAATTTTTCTTCTTGATTATTTTCTGCTACTTTTTCTCTGGTGTAAAAAAATTGCTTATATCTAAAAAAATACCAACCGAGAGAACCTAACTCTAAAAATACAAATAACAAAATTATGTTCATTAAAATGATTTTCCATAATTCTGAAGGATTTTTCAAAATACTCAATTTTTTCATGGCAATTTTATAGAAAGTAATTTAGATATTTTTACAGTTTTACTCCAGCATAAATACTGGATATTTTGGATTGATAGTGAATAATAAGTGCCCAGGCAAAATTAATTACCTAATTTTTTTTCCTGTGATTTTTACAATAGAGGTTTTTCAGATCAAGACTATGTGTAATTAATTCTGTACACCTACTTAGTAATTTTGCTTAATGGAAGCTACTCCTTAAAAAAATTCCTATTTTTTATGCTTCATCTCCTCATAGTCTTACTAAAATATATACTGGAATATTGTTTTGTTTACCAAAATAATTTGGTTGCGCAGCCCCTACTTTTAAGGCAAAATGTTTTGGAGAGTTGCTCTAACACCCGTTATAAAAACAACTTTTGACTTCTAACTTCGTTAATTTCTCCATTTACTCCTGAATTTTATTGAGTTAATAATCACAGTTTTAATCCAATATTTTCTTTAAACTTTCTCAAGTTTTATCTGGTATTTTTCCGAGACTGGAGAAATTTTTACTCAGACAAACTCTCAGTGATTATAGTCACATTTTATCATCTACCTTCTCTATGTACTTACCCATTTCTTCTCTTTACTTAAATATTTTTACATCCTTACTTTTCCATAACACTTTTAATAGAATTAGCAATATAATTTTCTAAAATTGTGTCTCCCAAAAAATTATAATGGCAACAAGCATCCCGATAAACTATTTCTTTTTCCCGATCAAAAATATTCACACCATTAAAAATATTAACCTTAGCTTCTTTTAAGCTATTAATTTTAGAAAGTAATACTGGATAACCTTTTCTCACTCCTGTGGAATAAGGATGACCTTCGATAATAAAAACTTTTTCTTCTGGACTATAAACTCTTTCTGTAGGATAATATTGATTTGGTTGAATAAAGTGAAAATACAATATATTTCTTTCGGCAAGAATTTGACTCATTGCTAGGGATGATTCATACCAATTTTTGCCAATTTTATCAAACGCAATTTCATCTTCTAATACTTCTGGAATTTTATTCAAATAAACTAAACTGTCACTACTATCCATTTTGCTAGAATTTCTGGCGACTTGTTCATCGTATTTAAGAATTTCTTTTTGATAGCTGTCTAGTAATCTTTTTAGTTGTAAACTTCTTAAACCATGACACAATGCTAATTTACAACTTTCCAATTTATTAATAGCAGTTGATAAATTATTTTTCAGTTCACTAATTTCGACTATCGCCTTCATTACAGATAAATCATCACTAGCTAATCTAGTTAAAGGTAAAATATGCTGAATACTTGGTAAGTAAAGTTCTATTTGTTGTTGATTATTTTGGTGAGATAGTGCTACTTCGTTAAAACCATCAATATTAATTACCATGTCAAATTCTTGACCAATGGAAAGAAAGTAATTTAACATTAATAGTTGTTGTGGTTGTTTGTAACCCCCGCCAGCAAAACAGAGAATAATTATTTCTTTATCTGCTAACTCTGGTATGCTTTTTAAGCTGTTGATAAACTCTTGATTTCCTCTAGATTGATTGACCCGAATATTTACAGCAAAATTATTAGCCACTGAACCACCAAATACACCAATTATGAACTGATTCTTATTTGTTTTAGTAAAGGGGTAATTGTACTCAGATATAAGACCATAATTATTAACCCTAATTCCAGATTCTTCATTCGTAAAAGAACCTCCTTTAAGTACATAGCCAAAAAACGGATGAATTCTTTCTAAGATTGACTGATTATCTAAATCAGTTCCAAGTCTAGTGCCTCCTTTTTCCAAATCTTCCCGTACTGTGGAAGTGGTATTTTTTCTGGTATAAAATAGTTGATTTTCCTCAGCATAATAAGATCCTAGTGATACAACTTCTAAACCAATAAATGCTAAAACTAAATTAATAGTAACTAGACTCAATCCTGTTCTAATTCCCTGCAACCATTTTAAATTTTTCATAGTATTACTAAGTTGTGCTGTACCCTGTCAATAACTTTAGTTCATCATTACCAAAAAAATATATAAATTAGGAATCAAATGTGAAAATTTTACTTTCCCATAAAACTCTAAAAGATAGAGTTTATCTTATTTATTAAGATAGAGTTTTTTCTTTTTTATATTTTCCCTTTTAGCAGTTCATCTTTTATATAAAAGTCTACAATATCTATTAACACAAAAAGTACCTAAGTCTAAAGCTTTTAACAAGTGCCATAAATAAATTTACCGTTTTTCCTTTTCACCTTCTTTACTGAGTTGATTAGTATATCGGTCACACAAATAATTTGCCATTATTTCCCCTACCAATTTATGACCTGCCATATTCCAATGACCTCCACAGGGAACTGCATTATCAAAACCATGTAAACATTTACCTGTTTTTTTTGCCTCATCCCAAATAGGTCCGGCTAAAGTATAAACTGGTATATTTTCCTCCTTACCAAAATTTTTTAATCTAATATCTGGATAGAATAAATTTGGCACATTTAAAGATTTTCTAAATCCATCACGCCTTTGAATATCTGGTAAAACTTGATGAGAATCACTAGCTGTTACAACCATAAAATCTGCTCCTTTTTCATTAACTTCATCTCTCATTAGTTTGATTAAACCTTCAGTTACTTTCCAGGTTTCTTCCCAATCATAATTTGGTTTTGGCTCTTTGTAGAAAGCCAAATTAATTTCACTATAATCTTTTTGATACTGACGGTATTTCCCCTCAATTTCTACTTTTCTAATTAGCTGTAAAATTCGAGAATTTTGTACTAACCAAAATGGCAAGAAATCTACTAGAGAAAAAGCATAACGGTCTCTCTGCCAAAATTTCAAATCGCGGAATGACATATCTGCCACAAGTTGACCATTTTGATAAATAAAATAGGGGCGTAAATGGTCGTGTTCTAAAGTACGAGAATTATTACGCAGGTCGTTAGGAGCAAAAAAAACTAACATCACTAAATCTGGAGAATAATCCCAAACATGATGTCTTAAAGTCATTAATTGTTGAGCTGTTCCATAACCTTGTACTCCAAAATTCATCACCTCAACTTTTCGGTCTTTTAAGACAGGACATTGCTGTAAATTTTCTTCTATTATTGCAGCATGAGTATCTTCTAATTTTACATGAATTGCTTCTGTAAAAGAATCTCCTAATAAAGCAATTCTCAATCCATTTTCTGGTTTAGTTTTACTCCTTTCATAATCCCGAAACCCTCCACTATTCATTTTTATTTCAGAAGGTATACCTTCTCCAGTCCAAAAAGATTTGCTGTTAGGATTTCCTGCCCAACCTCGATAGGGGTCTTTTGTTGTGTATAAAAGTTCTTTATTAGAGTCTTCTCTTGGTGGTGGTGGAGTTTCTATTTTTGCTATTCTTAAACCTATTTCACCTACGGCAATACTAAATATTAATGTACTTACTGTTAGTCCTAAATTGATAGCTAAATTTTTTAGTTCTTTCATTCTATAAAGGTTAGTTGAGCAAGAGATTATTTTTAATATTGGGAACTCAGTTTATTTTTAAACCAAATTATATATACTAGCCGAAAATTGAAACAATTCTGGGAATTTTCTTAATTTTTTATCCTAGAAGTTTAGTCTCCCAACACAAACAAAAATGGGGTTTGGAGACCAAACCCTTACAAATGCTCAACAATAGTTATAGCCCTAGGGAATAGGGAATAGGGAATAGGCAATTAGGGAAAGGGTTTAAGGGTTTCGGGATTTAAAAATCTCCTAACCTTAATGTGTAGGGCTATAATTAACCTCTCAGACTCCCCACACTCCCCACATTCCCCACACTTCTCCCTCTTCCCGCTCTCCCCACACTCCTTCCCTAAACAAAACCATCCGTACTTGCAGGAAGTGCCCAGAAACCAACAAACTCATCTCGATAGTTGAGGGTATCAAGCACTAGCTGTCTATTATTTGGATCGGAAGTATAAAAGTGAGTAATATTTAGAGGATCTGCTTGTTCGGCATCCAAATTGGCCAGTCGGTAAACAGGTATTGCATTAGCAGGTGCATCTGTTGGCCTAATCTCTGTTGTACCTACTGGTTTATAAGCATTAAATGCTATACCTGTATTGACAAATTGCGGGAGAAAGTCTTCTATTCCCACCTCAAACGATAAAAAATCACTGCCTGTAGCGGTATTAAGGTAGCGAAAAACTGGATCGCCCTCATTAACTGGAACATCAAACTCGTTACCTTCCTCCCGGAAAAAGGTAGGCTCACCTGTCAAATCATCTATTTCAAACTGATTAGCTGTAAAAATATGTGATTGTGAAGTAAAGTCCCAGAAGCGCAATACATCTTGAGAACTTCCTCCAAAATTACCACCTCCAAAATTACCACCTCCAAAATTACCACCTCCAAAATTACCACCTCCAAAATTGCCACCTCCAAAATTGCCACCTCCAAAATTACCACTAATTTCCTGGACAGCCAATGTGTATTCTGTAGATGCTTGTCCTCCATCAGGAATACTCACGCTATTATCAGCAGGTGTTACTCTGAGCAAATAATTTCCTGTAGCAAGATTTTGAGTAATTAATCCGTTATTTGTTACTGTCGCTGGTGCGGAGTTTATCAGATTTAAGCCTCTGTCATATAGCTCTAATTGAGCATTGTCCTGAATAGCGTCTAGTGTGACTCTAACTTGACTATTACTTGATACTTGAAAGTTAAACCAATCATCTGGATCGCTATTACCAACAAAACCATTAATTGATGGATTATCAAACACATTACCAATACTAACCGCAGTATTAGAAAAGTCATTATTGCTATCTTCTGAACTAACTTCTAACAAATAAAACCCAGTAGTTCCATTAACGCTTGTCACGGAAGTTGTATAGTCTATATTCGATACTAACGGCTCGTAAACAATTTGTTCAGCTTCTCCTAAACTACCAAAATCGCTAAAAAGTGGTAAATCTGGTGCATTTCCATCTAATATTAATTCCGCATCTAGATTAATACTTTCATCGGGACTAGAACTAATAGGAAATACTGTGACTCTTAAAGGTAGATTAGATTCAATTTCTGATGATGGGATGAATATCTGTTCTGTTCCATCGCTGAATAAGATGTTACCAACTCGTCTAAAACCACTCATTGTTTTTACCTCATTAATATACTTATTTCATTAATATTAGAATCCCTATACTAAATTGATAGCTAACTTAACTAACTTAACTAACTTCACTAAATTAATTAACTTCAATAATTGTTTAAAACTACTACCATTGAAAAATACTCCCTTACCAAAAAATGAGGGTATACCCCTCCCCTTTTAAGGGGATGAAAAAAATCCAATTTCAGTATTTCAATATTGTTGCTTTAGTGGGAGATACTAATAACTAATAACTAATAGCTAATAACTAATAACTAATAGCTAATAACTAATAACTAATAACTGATAACTAATAACTGATAACTAATAACTGCTAATAACTGATAATTAATAACTAATAACTGATAACTGATAACTGATAACTGATAACTGAAATGACTCCCCTACTTTTAAGATTAGAATCATATTTTTTCCATGATTAAATCTTTGCATAAATTCCTCCTCAGTGGAAAACCAGGCTTTGCATAAATAGGGGATGATTTTAATAGTTTTGTGGAATGAGCATCTTGCCCGTTCCTTATATTTTCGGACGGGCAGGATGCCCATCCCACTTATATTCATCCCTTAATTCAGCAACGCCGAAAACCATAAATATTTTCATTGTATGAAGCTCCTGAAAAATTGCGCGTCATTAGTATAGATTACCAATGCTTTTACTCTCCCCCCTATTTCCCACACTCCCTACACTTCCCCACCCAATAAAATATAGCAAGATTTTTGATAAATGGCATAAAACTCCTCCTATCTCCAAACTTCCCACACTTCCCACACTCCCCTTTCAAAACCCTTGACACAAATTTTCAGCAATAATTTCTCCTGCTAATTTATGCCCTGTAGCATTCCAATGTCCTGTACACATTGTTGTATTTTTAAACCCATGAACACAAACAGGATTTTCTGCAACATAATTCTCAAAAGGTTCAAGTAAATCAATCACCGAAAAATTATAAGTTTCTCCTAAATTTTTTAGTCTTTTTATGGGATATGACCAATCTTGAATATCCATAATTTTCATATATCCTTCTCGCCATCCTTTACTGGGATGAATTTGCATGGCAGTCATCACTGTAGCTACTTTAAATTCTGCTCCTTTTTCCTGTACTTCTTTAGCCATAATTCCGATTAGTTCATCTGTAATTTTCCAAGCTTCTTGCCAAGCATAATTTGGCGGTTCTCTAAAATTATTTGCTTGTAAATTTTCAAAGTGTCTGGCAGCATTTCTCTTCTTTTGGTCTGCCTCTACTTTTTTGATAATTTGCAAAATTCTGACATTATTTACTAGCCAAGTTGGTAATTTATCGACTGTGGTAATCATGTAGCGGTTTGCTTGACTAATAGTTAGCTCTCTAAACGATAAATCTAATTCTAACTTTCCATTTTTATAGACAAAAAAAGGTCGGTAATGATTATTTTCTAACTGTTGAGAATTATCTGTAACATCATTACCAATAAAAAAAGCTAAAAGCACAATATCCGGCTCAAAATCCCAAACTTTTTCCCGGAGAATTAATAATTGTTGAGCAGTTCCATAACCATCTACTCCAAAATTAATTACCTCTACTTTTTGACTTTCTAAATTAGTACATTTTCCCAATTCTTTCTGCATTACTCCCACAAAAGCTTGCTCATAAGAAACTTGTACAGCTGAAGTAAAAGAATCTCCCAGTACAGCAATTCTTAGAGTATTTTCTGGTTTAGCTTTACTAATTTCCGGTCCTCTAAGACCATGACTATTAAACTCTAAATAAGCCTTCCCTTCTCCCGTCCACCAACCAGAAACATTTGCTCTATATTCCCAACCTCTAACCGGATGAGGAATCGTATGAAATGTAGGATAAAATTCTGCATGGGTACTTTCCGGCATTTTTTTTAATCCCTCCAAACCAGTAATTCTTACTCCTACTTCGGCGATCGCTACTCCTACGAATAAACTAGCAAAAATCATAGTCAGATTTACTGCCAAACCTTTTAACTTTATCATTTTTTCAATGAAATTTTTTTCGTGATTTAATCATGTAAGTTGGGTTGAGGAAAGAAACCCAACTTTCAGTAAAGTTTCAATTTTCATAATTCCGGTTTATCAGAAACACATAATAAAAATATTGAATCCACACAAATGAACTCTACTTCTCTAGCTTTTGCACTTTATAATTCTTTTAGGGATAATTTTTCGTAATTTAATCATGTAGGTTGAGTTTAGTAACTTTAGGTTAGCTTATCCGCAGAATAAACCCAACTTCAAGTAAAGTTTTAAATCTTATAAGTTGGGTTTAAATGCTTTTAACTTTTTATTTCTGCCTAGCAGAACTAGAAGTAAAGGAAGAAAAGTTTAGTAAGATTCAATTCGAACAAAACACTTGATTTTTCCTTCCTTATACCAATATATTCGTAAGAATTCAGCCGTCAGCTATAAGCTATCAATATTGTTTTTGGTTTGAAATTTAAACCGCACCCTTAAGACTATACTTTATAAACATTTTTCCTAATATAAAACTCTATGATGGATAGCTTTAAGAGCTGGATCTTAATTGCTGTTAAGCTCCTCTGCAAGAGGCAGCTCCTCTGTTTGCGCAGCATTCCGCAGGAAAAGAGGCAGTTCCTCCCCAGGAGGCTAGCTGTTTGCGGAGCATTCCGTCACGAAATGCTAATAGCTGAATGCTTACATATAGTCAGACTAAAACAAAGTATAAATAAACGGAGCAATTACAGAAGATTGACTAGCAATAATCAAAGCTCCTAATAATACCAAAGTAATAATCAAGGGCAATAACCAATATTTTTTCCGCTCTCTCATAAAGCCCCAAATGTCTTTGAGAAAGTCTAATATTCCTTCAAACATTTAAAAAGGTCGCTCCATACTTTCTCTAGTTTTTAATTGACTTATTACCCGATAAGTTGACGCTTCAACATTAAATTGTCGCTCCATAGGGTCTTTTTTAAACATTCGCATAATTATACCCATTGGCATAACTACAAGATAAAAGACTAACCCCATCCACAGAGGAGTCATAATCTTACTCAGGAAAATTCCCACCCGCATCCAAAACTTATAAACAGGCTCCAAAGTAGGTGGTGAAACAACTGCCAATACCAATAGAGGAGTAGCAATTACCCAAGGCCATGCAGGCGGTGGCCAATGTCTATGGAGTAAGGGTAATAATAGACCAAATAAACCGCCAAAAACACCACCCACTATTAGACCAAACTCCCTGAGACCCTTCTTATCAATTTTTGGTATCTCGTGATCGCTCATTAATTTATCAGTAATTTAAGATTTGATTAACGTTTAAGTCCTACCAGAAAAGCTGTTAAAAGTCAAGATAAATAAATCTTCGATTCAGCTCCTCTATAGAATAGGGAAGCTATTCACACTGAATCTAACATTCTTTATTATTCACTATCCAAGGGGAGATTATTAATCTGATTGTTTCGTCAAAACAGAAGTTGAAGTATGACCCAAATCTACTTAAACAAACTTTTTTTAAACTTTTAATTTTAGCATAGTCAACAACTATGTTACTATCAAAAAATGTAGATTTTTGCTCTTAATTTATTGACAGGAGAAAGTCTTGAAAACAATTGAACCTTATAAAAGCTCTTTAAGTGCAAATAACGCTTACTGGATGGCAAAAATTGCTAGACTTGTTTACTATAATCGTCCAGATGATACACCAGATGAAGAAAAAATAATTGCAGATTTGAAAGCTGAAGATGAAAAGTTCATTTCTGTAACTGGAGACTCTAAAAATAGTGCCCAGGCTATATTAGTTGAACATGAAGACTATTTTTGTCTGGCTTTCCGTGGAACCAATGAACTAAATGACTGGTTCGACAACTTTAATGCTTTTCTCGAAAAGAAACTATTTGGTAAGTTTCATCGTGGTTTTTTTTATTCTGTTGAGGATAATTGGGGGCCATTGTTTAGCAAATACCAGGAATTAAGACAGAAGAAAAAACGTCCTCTATTTTTAACTGGTCATAGTCTTGGCGGAGCTATGGCTACAATTGCTGCTGCGAAGCTAATCTACAAGGGTTTACCATTTATTTCTGTTTATACTTTTGGACAACCTCGTGCTGTGGAGATTGCAACTGCACGTTTATTCAATATAGAAGCAAAATCAAGGTTCTTCCGCTTTCATAATAATAATGATTTGGTTACTCGTTTTCCAACTCGTCTAATGGGATATAGTCATGTAGGTACTTACATTTATATTTCAGAACAAATAGAACTCCATCTTGAGCCTGGTTTCTGGTTCCGCTTTCTTGATTCTATTGATGGTGCCGCTAACGACCTATTCCGGCTAGGTATTGATGGTGTCAACGATCATTCGATGGACAAATATTTGTCAGCCGTGAAAAATTGGGATCTGATTTAAAAGGGTTAATTGTTAATAATATTGCCCTGATGAGTGACTTTGTTGCACAAAGAGAGCTTAGAGGGTAAAAGCAACAGTGCGTGGCACAATCAAAGTAGATACTCGTGAAGTCCAAGTCTAGGTCTAATTCCAAGTCCAAGTACCGAGTCAGTAACTGGTCTGAGTATGATGCTTCCTTAAAGCCAAGAAGCCATAGTAATTTGGCAGGGTCAAATTTTTTTTAAGCAAAACCCTCCGTTAGAATTTAATATTTTTTAGAAGATCATAAATTTAGAATTTAATATTTTTTAGAAGATCATAAATATTGAAAGAAAATGCTGAAAATATTGAAACTTCCTTAATTAGTTGAGAAAAATTTTTATATTTTTTGTCATAAAATCCTGACAAAATTAAAAATATTCAAACGAAAATACTAAAACATATATAGCAGTCGAAGCAAAGATTAGGACATTTCTAAATCCTAAAATCCTTTGACAGCTTACTATTCCCTATTCCCATTTTGCCTAGCGCTATATGTAGATTTGTTTGCTAGGTTGTCTTGCTGTAGCTGGATTAAGATTAAACTTGGTATCTACAAATTCCACAGAATTATAAGTATTAATCCACAGATGAGCGCCACATTTTGCAGGTTTGTAAGGTCGATAGACAATATGGCAAGGACCAGGAATATATAAGTCATAACCATAATCGTTACGTTCGCCGTCTTTGACAGAAAGGACTGGTTCTAATTTTTCTGGAGGTTTACCTATATTGCCTTTTATTTTGCTTTGATTGACATGAATCATTTTAGGTTTGGTAGGTTCTTGCTTGTGCCAGATACCTTTCGGACCGCGCCGAGCCGGAATTATTACAGGCATTCCACTTTCAGAAACTGGTATTTCCCAGAATCTACCATTTTTCTCAGCATCTTTGACTCTTCCCTGAGCTAATAAAACTAATAAACGTTGACGAGATATACCTAA
Organism: Cyanobacteria bacterium P01_H01_bin.35; assembly: GCA_038747755.1. Lineage (GTDB taxonomy): Bacteria > Cyanobacteriota > Cyanobacteriia > Cyanobacteriales > Microcoleaceae > Trichodesmium. The sequence goes on along the minus strand of JBCDJM010000148.1, from coordinate 1,418 downwards.
TAAAATAGATGCTTCTCTAGTACCCATGATTTTTTCCTCAACTATTGTACAATAGTTAGTTTTTAATAAAAAGGTAACTCTCTCAAAGTTACCTATAGAATAAAGGATAGCAAATTGTTTTAAGTTCAGTAACCAAACATTAATATTAGACCTCTCTAAAAATCAAAAATCAAATCAATTATTATCCATAAATTATTAATTACTTCTCCCTATTGCCTATTCCGTCTTTTCTAGAGATGCCTGTTGAACTTCATTACTAGGTGATAAGGCATAGTAAATAGGTGGTCGGTAGAAAGGATCATTACGACAAGCATCAAAAATTAGAATTTTTAGTGTTCCAATATCTTCTCTAACTATCGGTTTGAAGTAGAATTCAGTATCAACAGATGCAGCAATCCAAGGGATCTGCCTATAGTCTGTTGAATCACGAACCTTTGGCAACAACTCTCGGAAAAAATCAAAGATTTCTACATTCCATTTATCTATCAGTGATAAAAAAGCCTGAGCAAAGGGTGAATGCCGATTTGCTTTACTCTTATTTTTGATGGATGTATTATTATTATCTTGCCCAAGCTTTTCGCCACTATTATTCTTTCCATCTTCACTTTCAGATGGCTTTTGAAAGAAATCATAAGCAACATTTCCAGACGCTGTAGAGTAAATAATAATGCTGCCATTATGCCTTGGAGTATCTTCAATGATCTTGTCAATTGGACTTAGAAGAACATTAAGATCTATAGCCTTTTTTACAAACTCTTCCCTATCAGTTAAATTTACATCAACGGGCAAAATATAGTTATGTTCATTAATTTGAGACGCATGACCTGTGTAATAAAAGAGACCAACACCACCTGTACTAAGAATGGTTTGGAAATCATTAATTGCTTTTTTTAGCTCGTTGGTTGATGGGTCAATACGTTTTATAATCTTAAAGCCTACTTTTTTGAGAGCTTCACATATTGCTTCAGCATCATTTATTGAATTTACCAATGGTGGAGTGTTTATATAATTTTGATTGCCAACGATAAGTGCTACACGATCAGCCACGATATTTTTGTCAAATGATAAGAAAGAATATTGAAACAGCCCTAAAAAGCTAGTTATGCCGGAAATTGCTGCTATAGCAGATGGGTATGTACCTTCAGCAAAATACCAAGATATTCCCAAAATCATTAGAGCTGTTGTGAGAGTTCCCGTAATGACTCTGAAATTAATAAAGTTCTTCAGTTTTTTCAGTGATACCATATTCTTTCAATTATAAAGAGTGTTAAACAGAAGGTAGTGCTCAATATGTAATGATAGAAGAGTAAAAGTTACTGTTGTCCATCTATGCCGACCTGTCCAAAGTGTGAATCTTCAAAAGTTGTCAAAAATGGTCATATCCATAACGGTAAGCAGCGGTTCTTGTGCTGCGAGTG
>JBCDJM010000147.1:0-17827 GCA_038747755.1 Cyanobacteria bacterium P01_H01_bin.35 | reverse complement strand
GGGCTGTATATTGAATCAAAACTATAACGTCTTAGTTTAGTAGACAGCAGATTCTCAATATCTCGGCTCTAAATATTATTAATTTTATAACCTTTGTAGTGCAGCAATCTTGCCTACAAGTAGTCTACCTAAACTCAGATAAAATCTCCTTTCTCGGAAAATATATCATACATATATATTGAATCAAAACTATAACGTCTTAGTTTTAGTAGAGAGCATATTCTCAATATCTCGGCTCTAAATATTATTAATTTGAGAACCTTTGTAGTGCAGCAATCTTGCCTAAAAGTAGTCTACCTAAATCAGATAAAATCTCCTTTCTCAGAAAATATATCATACATATATATTGAATCAAAACTATAACGTCTTAGTTTTAGTAGACAGCAGATGTAGCAATCTTGCCCACAAGTAGTCTACCTAAATCAGATAAAATCTCCTTTCTCGGAAAATATATCTAATCATAGATACTAAATCAAAACTATAACGTCTTAGTTTAGTAGAAAGGAGATTCTCAATATGTCATATAAAAACTTGAGAAATTAATTTCACGATTACCCATCTAAATGGTAAAATCAAGACCGCCAATCAATAACTGTACAAATGTCAACCTCTGAAGAAACTACAACTGATTCGACAGCCACCACAGAAAATTCTCAGACTCAGCAAAATCAAGATGCTGCAACTGGGGCAAATATTTTAACTATTGAAGAGATTCACAAATTATTACCTCATCGATACCCCTTTGCTTTAGTAGACCGCATTATAGAATATGTACCGGGAGAAAAAGCAGTTGGAATTAAAAATGTGACTTTTAATGAACCCCATTTTCAAGGACATTTTCCAGGAAGACCAATTATGCCAGGGGTGTTAATAATAGAAGCATTGGCTCAAGTTGGAGGTATAATATTTGCTCAAATGCCCGACATTCAGTCAGGATTATTTGTATTTGCAGCTATGGATAAGGTAAAATTTCGCCGTCCAGTAGTACCAGGAGACCAGCTAATATTAACCACAGAATTACTATCGATTAAAGGTGGCAAGTTTGCCAAAATGCGAGGTCTGGCAGAAGTAGACGGTCAAAAAGCTGCTGAAGGGGACTTGATGTTTTCAATGATGGATTAAAATATGCCTACTTTGATTCACCCCACAGCCGTTATCTCTGAAAGTGCTAATCTACATCCCACTGTGCAGGTGGGTCCTTATGCTGTAATAGGGGAACAAGTCAAGATAGGAGCCGGAACTACTATTGGCGCTCATGTTGTGATTGAAGGGCCTACAGAAATTGGCTCTGGTAATCGAATTTTTCCTGGGGCAGCTATTGGTCTGGAGCCACAAGATTTAAAATATGCGGGCGCTCCGAGTATGGTAAAAATTGGCGACAATAATCGAATCAGGGAATTTGTTACGGTTAACCGTGCTACTTATGCAGGAGAGAGTACCGTTATTGGTAATGGGAATTTGCTGATGGCTTATGTTCATGTGGCGCATAATTGTATTATTGAAGATTCTGTGGTCATAGCTAATGCTGTGTCTTTAGCAGGTCATGTCAAAATTGAGTCTAAAGCTGTTATTGGTGGAGTTTTGGGTATTCATCAATTTGTTCATATTGGCCAAATGGCAATGGTGGGTGGTATGAGCAAGATAGTTAGAGATGTACCACCGTTTATGTTAGTGGAGGGAAATCCTTGTTTGGTACGATCGCTCAATTTAGTGGGATTAAAGCGTGCTGGTTTAACCAGTGAAGATTTAGCAATTTTGAAAAAGGCTTTTGGGATTCTCTATCGTTCGGGTAAACTTTTTAGTGAAGCTTTAGAGGAATTAGAATTCTTTTCAGAGAATAAGTATATACGAGAATTACATGAGTTTTTAAGTTTGTCTCTTGGATCTAAACGTCGTGGGCCGATACCGGGAAAAATATCTAAGGGAGATTAGGAGTTAGAAGTCAGGAGTTAGAATAAATTGCTTCAACACAATTTTTTAGATCTAAAATTGTATTTTTTGTCAAGTTGTTAAATGCCTTTTACAGTAGAAATCTTAGTAGTAGACATCTCCAAAAATCAAAAGTAAAATCAATTATTATTCATAAATTATCAATTATTTCCCCCTGTTCCCTATTCCCTATTCCCTATTCCCTAGCACTATAACTGATAACTGAAATGACTGCTATTAAAATTTTTATTAGTACAGGTGAAGTTTCTGGAGATTTACAAGGTGCCCTGTTAGTTGAAGCGCTCTACCGTCAAGCTCAACTTCAGGGTTTAAATTTGGATATTGTCGCCTTGGGGGGCGATCGCATGGCTGCTGCTGGTGCTACTTTGTTGGAAAATACGACTAAAATTGGTTCTGTAGGAATTATTGAATCTTTGCCTTTTGTTTTTCCTACTCTGAAAATTCAACAAAAAGCTAAGGAATATCTACAGAATGAACCTCCTAATATAGTTGTTTTAATCGACTATATGGGTCCCAATCTTAATATTGGTAATTATATTCGCAAAACATGGCATAATTTGCCAATTATTTGGTACATTGCTCCTCAAGAATGGGTTTGGTCTTTGGGAAAGGATAAAACAACTAAAATAGTTAATTTGGCAAATAAACTTTTAGCTATTTTTCCAGAAGAGGCAAATTATTTTCGGCAACAGGGAGCTGATGTTACTTGGGTAGGTCATCCTATTATTGATAGGCTTAAAATTGCTCCTACTAGAGAAAAAGCTCGTCGTACTTTAGGAATAAATTCTGATACTTTGGCGATCGCTTTATTACCTGCTTCTCGGCAACAAGAGGTTAAATATTTAATGCCTGTAATTTTTGAAGCAGCTCGAATAATTCAGGAGAAATTACCCCAAGTTCATTTTCTAATTCCTCTATCTTTAGAGACTTATCGTTATGCCATTGAAGAGGCAATTAAAAAGTATCAACTTCAGGCAACAATTTATCCATCTTCCCCAAATGATTCTACAAAAAATAGTCAGGAAATACAAGAAAGAAACAATTTAGAAATTCTAGCTGGAGCTGACTTGGCGATCGCTAAATCTGGTACTGTAAACTTGGAAATAGCTTTGTTAAATGTACCTCAAGTCGTAATATATAAAGTTAACCCAATAACTATTTGGATTGCTAGGAATATTTTGAGGTTTTCAATTCCATTTATGTCTCCGCCTAACTTGGTACAAATGAAGTCTATTGTGCCAGAATTATTCCAAGAAAATGCTACTCCTGAAAATATTGTCTCTGAAGCTTTGGAACTTTTATTAAATTCTCAACGTCACGCTCAGACATTAGCTGATTATCAGGAAATGCGTCAATCTTTGGGAGAAGAAGGAGTTTGTCATCGAGCTGCGAAAGAAATTTTGGATTTAGTTTTAACCTAAAAATAAAAATATTTTTTAGAGTAGGGGCTTGGATATTTTAATCAATCGAATTTGAGCAGATATTTGATATTAAAAGTGGGGGTTCAGGGTATGGGAATCAAACCCCCATTGGGGGTTGACTTCCCTAAAATATAAAGGATAAGGTTTTTGTGTTGATAATTCAACAGACTTGATTTAATGTGAATATTGGTAGCTTTGGAATTGTGAATATTATCAATAATTGCAGCTAGTTTTTCACATAAATCTTAAGGTTTAATGATAAGACTAGCAAAAATATTATCTCAGGTTATATGAATACTATTTATTTGTTGCTTTTGCTCGGTCAAAAAAATATTTTTTCGTTATATCACATAGGAATAAAAACGAAAAAAGTATTGCATAAATTGTTGATTTTTATGGGTAAAACATTTATATTTATGAGTTATGTAATAACTATTGAAAACCCAATTTTTGCAGGAGAAATCAGAAGCAATATTGTTTCTATAGAAACTAGAAATAGACTTGAAGCTAAAGGCTTTATTGATGGTTATCAAAGGTCTAAATCTGGTTTAGGTGAATTCATAGAAGCAGGAATTAAAAAACGGAAGATAGTGGAAATAATAGAACAGAAAATTTATGCTGATGCTTATCTGCGTGGTTATATACAGTTTGAAATTGACTTAGGTGAGTATATCAATATGAATCAGAGTGAAGTTTATTTACAAGCTATAGGGTTTGAAGATGGTTGTTTGAGAGCAAAATCTGGATTAAATGAATTTCCAGAAATGGGGATGAACAAGTTAGGTTTAGCAGACTTAAGACAACAATTAATTTATATTGATGCTTATCAACAAGGTTATTCTAGGTGGCTTTTGACTGATTCTTGTGTACCTGCACCATATAATTAGAAGTCATAATTTATAATTTATAATTTATAATTTATAATTCACAAGTTAGGTAAGGATTTCCTCCGGAATGCTGCGCAAACAGCCGTCAGCTATTAGCTATTGTTTCTGATGTGCTATAAAAGCTTTATTAATGGTACTTACAGGTTTTCAGGAATAAAAATCGCTTTTTTTGCCTTTCATCTGCATAGCAAAGCATTCCAAAGGAAAGGAAAAGTTAGTTTGCTTAAAGCTTAAGAAGTTAGGAGTAATTGTACCATCTTTATTCTGGGAAAAATAAGGTCTCAAATCTCCCCTTTCAAAGGGATGAAAAAAATTTCGATTCAGTATTTCAAGCCTCCCTATTTCATGAGGTACTGTTAACTGTTAACTGATAACTGATAACTGATAACTGATAACTGAAATGACTCCTCACTCCTGATTTTTTATACTTCGTTTTAGCGTGGGGAATGTAGATTAATATGAGAAAATACAGAAATATTATTTTAGTATGTTTGATTTTTACTGTAATTTTAGGTTTGGCAAGTAAGTTCTATGAGGGAATATTTTCTGAATGGCTGAACAATTCTTTTAGTTCAATTTTTTATGAAGCATTCTGGATTTTTTTAGTGATTTTTATTAGACCTCAACTTCCACCAGGTTTAGTAGCTTTTTGGGTTTTTATTATTACCTCATTTATAGAATTTATCCAATTATGGAAACCACCTTTTTTACAAGCTATTAGAGCGACTTTAATTGGCAGACTGTTGTTAGGAAATACTTTTGTCTGGTGGGATTTTTTGTACTATATATTAGGTTGTACATTGACTTGGATATTTTTACGTTACTTAAAGTTTTATATAGAAGGAATAAACAACAGAACGGAAGATAAATTATAGCTACAGCAATTCTAGATAGGTTGTAATATCAAATCCAGTAGCATCGGTATAAAAAAGCAGAGAAACTGGGTTTATTAAATACCTCACCATACTAACATCTACCTCCCATAAACCCGGTTTCTTATAACGTAAGCATTCAGCTTTTGAGATACATTTATAATTTACTGCCACAAATTATATGAGTTAATAACTCAGATTTGTGGTTGAAAATTTAGTAGAATAAAAAAATGCTGTCTTCATTCATTAAAAAGCTAGTAGCTGAATGGTTACCTTATAACAGAATTTGGTCTCCAAATCTCTACAGTCTAAGTCAGGAATTACTTTTGATTTTCGACTTTTAACTTTTAACTTTTGACTTTATAATTCCTTGTTTGTTACTTTTATAGCACTACGCATTCAGGTTAGGACATTTATAAATCCTGGAACCGTTTAAAAATCTACTATTCCCTACTCCCTACTCCCTACTCCCTACTCCCTAGCGCTATAAATTTTAACTTTCAAGCTACTCCCACCCACTTAATAATAGCTTCAGTCAACCCATCTAAAGTATATTCTTTAGCTTCTATATCTACTCTACCTAATAAACTTTGACAACTTTGAGAAGTTTGAGGTCCGATAGAAGCAATACAAATATTTTCTAACCACTTTTCGGGTAACTTATCCTTATTTTCCCCAATTAAATAACAAAAATTTTTCACAGTTTTAGAACTGGCAAAAGTAATCACATCTATCTGCAAATTCTGTAGAGCTAATAAAGCTTCGGGTGCAATATTTTCTGGGCAACGAGATTCATAAGCAGCTACTTCTATTACTTCTGCACCTTGACTATTTAATTCCTTAACTAATACTTCTCTACCACCAGTTTCTACTCTGGGAAATAAAATCTTTTTTCCACTCAATTTTTCAGGAAAATTTGCCACTAAAGAATCAGCAACAAAATTAGGTGGAATAAAATCTGGTGCTAGACCAAAACTCTTTAAACTTTCTGCCGTCTTTTTACCAACTACTGCTATTTTTACCCCTGCTAAAGCACGACTATCTTTACCTTTCTCTGCCAATCTTTCAAAAAAATAATCTACTCCATTTGTAGAAGTCAGAATTAACCAATCAAAACTATCTATATTGTTAATAGCTACGTCTAAATCGTGCCAACTTGAAGGCGGAGTAATAACTAAAGCTGGCATTTCAATTACTTTTGCTCCTTCCTTTTTTAGAAGTTCGGTAAACTTACTTGACTGACCTGCTGAACGAGTTATTAAAATAGTTTTATTTGCTAAAGGTGCTATTTCTACTTTTGCTTCTGACTTTTCTTTAACCATATTATTTGGAGAATTTAAATAATCTCTTAGTCTGACTACTTCCCCCACAATTATCACACAAGGGGACAAATATTCAGCATAAGTTTGTTTAGCAATATCGCTCAAAGTACCAATCCAAATTTTTTGTTTAGGAGTCGCAGAATTTTGAATAATAGCTACAGGAGTTTCAGGTGTTCTTTTATGTCTTAATAATTGATGTACAATTTCACCTAAATTTTTTCCCCCCATTAAAATTACTAAAGTTTTAATCTGAGATATTCTTTCCCAGTCTAATGCTTCAATATCGTGAGCAGTTAAGACTACAAAAGCTCTACTCATTACTGCATCTGTCAAAGGAATATTTGCCAGTAAAGGTGCAGCTAATACAGAAGAAATTCCTGGTACAACTTCAAATTCACAACCAGCTTCAATTAATGCTTGAATTTCTGAAGCAGCACGACCAAAAATAAAAGGATCTCCTCCTTTTAGTCTAATTACTTGTTTGCCTAAACGAGATTTTTCTACTAACAAGCTATTAATTTCTGCCTGAGACATACTGGGTTTACCGCCACGTTTACCCATCTCTATTTTTAAACAATTTTCTGGTGCTAATTCTAAAATAGATTCATCAACTAAGGCATCATAAATTAAGACTTCCCCTTGAGTAATGAGGGAATGTGCTTTGACAGTTAAATATTCTTTACTTCCGGGTCCAGCTCCAACAATATATACTTTTCCTAGTAATTTAGTCATATTTATATCAGTAAGTAAATCTAAATTAGTAGTTGCAACAAAAATCTTTAGTTCGAGAATAGCACCAATGAGGAATATTTAGTTTTTCTGAAGAGATATGAACAGTTGTTTCAAAATCAATGTATTCAACATCTTCATACTTAAGATTGCAAATTTCCTGAAAATAAAAATGATTTCCAAATATTGCATCACAATAAGGACAACCGAATGAAGTGTAAGAGCTTCCAACTGTTTTGCTATAACGAGATTTAATTTTGCCCATTTTCATGTTTTGACGTTTAGCTTTTTCAGTCTTCAAGCATTCATAAGCTTTACTTACAATTTCAGGGAGAAATTGAGGTTCACCTATAATTTTGTCTGTTAATGCAATGTAGTCTATTAAATTAAAATGACAGCCACATATAGTTTCATAAGACTCACTCTGAACATGGTAAATATAATGCTTTTTGTGACACTTCCAACAATTAACAGGAAAAAATATGATTTGAATATCTTGCTGTTTTTTATATCGGTAAAATCGAGAAAATTTAAAATGACCAGATAAAATTTCAGTAATAAAATTCTTTAAAAGATAGGTGTTATTATCAAAAATTACTGTAGGATTTTCAGATTGGTCAAACTGTAATTGAAACATCGGTATATCTTGTCTTTCTTCGGATGTTGGTAACTTCTTAAATAACCAGCAACAACGAATCCCATCTCTAGCATATTTTTGTTGACGCTGCTCAGTTTCTTCTAAAGTTTGAGGACTCCATTGAACTTCAAAAGCAAGTTTAACTAATTGATTTTTCACCTGCTTAGTAGCTAAAACATCGGCTCTCCAATCTACTCCACTTGCCTCAGTTTTAACTTCCTAACCCATAGTTTGACAAGCTCTAGCAATTTCTGTTTTGCATAAAAGATGTTGCCATGTTTCTGATTTATTAATTACATCCATATTTCTTTTTATGAACAAAATGTTTAGTTTCCTGTTTTGAAGTTCTTAAATATCCTGTTGCTTAACAAAAAGGTAAAATAACTTGAACTTTCTTTTGTTTTAATTCTTCCCATTCTTTATCAGATACAAAAGGGGCTAATAATTCTTGATTATTTAAGATAGCTTTTAATGGCATAACTTTATGGTTAAATAAATTCCTAAATTTTTATCTTCTATTATGACTAGGATAAAAGGCAAGTCATAGGACAAACTAGATATTCCAGGCAAAATAATTTCCAAATAAATTGATAAAAATCAGTGATCGCCCAACTTTGCTTTAATTAATGATTGATTCAACTATTGCACTACATTTTTTATATGTTAGATAAACTTTCTGGGTGGCGATAGTGCTACGCACCGCTACGCGAACTCCTAATACCATTTCTCAATGAAATTTCACTTATAAAAATTTCCTAAGTGATAAGAAGATTATAAATTTTCTTACTTTTGAATTTTGACTTTTGAATTTTGACTTACAAAAGACAAGCCATAGGAAAAACTAGATATTCTAGGAAAAATAGTTTCCAGATAAATTGATAAAAATCAGCGATCGCTCTTTTATCTTTCAGGTCTACTTTTTGACTACGCCACCACATTATACCCAAAGGTAATAAATGACTTATTAGCAAAAAAATTAGATTAATATTTGCCGACCAAACTACACCAAAAATAATCATTCCAATATAGCAAATTGTTAATACCCACCTTGCCAAATTAAAGACAGCAAATATTCCCAATTTAATCGTAAATGTATTGATATTATATTGACGGTCTCCTTCAATATCTGGAATATCTTTAAAAATAGCAATAGCAAAAGTAAATACTATAACAAACAAAGTTAGCGCCCATACTGTCGGAGGAATTTCTGGAATTATCAAGCTTTTGTTGAGGAGAATTATTTCACCTATTTCTCCCATCCATGTATTTAAACTTCCTGAAACTTCATCAAATTTTTCCCATCCCCAAACAAAGCTTAAAAATATACCTAAATTAACAATTACTCCTCGCACAATAAAAATACATATTGCTGCCAAAACAGGAAATCTTTTTAATCGGATAGGACGCAAAGAATAAGCTGTACCAATTGCCAAACTTATTCCCACTGTTCCAAATAAAAACGGTCCGCCAATCAGAGCCAAACTTAAAGCAAAAATACCCATTATTGCCACAATTATTTGACCAGAAAACACAGAAAATTCATCAGCAGCTATAGGCAGATAAGGTTTATTAATTTTATCTATCTCTACATCCTCTAACTGATTCAATCCTACAATATAAACATTTCCACATAGACAACTTATCCAAGTTACCAATAACAGAATTAAACTATATAAAAAAGAAGATTGATTAAAAAAGTTGGAGCGCTCGCCTATAGCAATTAGATATAAAGCCAGCACACTTAATGTTGTACCAATAATTGTATGTGGACGAGCAAACTTCCAAAAACTATATAGCCACGGCAAATATTTTTGTACTAAATTAGTTGTAAATTTTGCCTCTTGATAACCAGAAAATTCTCCCATAATTACCTTAAATTATTTTTCCCTTAATTATTTATAAACGAAATTATACTGGCTGAATAAATGTAGAACGGATAGATACAGCCCTTTCCGTTGTTATGAGGTACACCTATCATGGGCAAGATGCCCGCACTACAAAATTTTCAGCATTTACTCTGTACCTCATTTGCCCGAAATCTGCTGTATAAGATATTTAAGTCCTACGGAATTATAAAAAAGTGACAGATGCAGAATCAATCAAACTGAAAAATATGACATTTTTCCTAATCAACTTAGAGAAAAATGTAGAAAATTAGTAGTAAAACTATTACTTCACAGGTTATTTCCTATTACCTACCCTAACTCATAATACTTTTTCAGTAAGCAATAAATTAAATATTAAAATTAAAAGACTGCTATGAATATAAATTTATGGCTATTTTTAGAGTAGTCTTTTGTGACAAAAGCACTACAGACAATTACCTATATATCAGTTAGAAATTCAATCCTATTTTATGGCAACAAATAGCTTGATCTTTTTGTCTATATATTCTCTATAGAATTTTTTAAATTTACCTTATGAACAATCTCTATAATTTTTGTCATTTTCCTATTACTTTGCAAGAATTCAGCCCTTAGCTCTCAGCTCATCCTTTTCTTTTGAATAAAACCACTAAGTTTAACTGATGAGCTTTTACCCATACTTTTAGTTCTTTGAAGTTTTTCAATATTTCTTTCTCCTTGTAATGCTGATAGCTGACTGCTGAATGCTGAATGCTTAGATTACTGCGGTAAACGATTAATATCTTCATTAGAACCTAGCACAATTATTGCTGTTCCTTTCTGTAAAATTGTAGTTGGCTTAGGATTAATTGTAAATTTTTCACCCTCAGCGCTAACTGCCAATAAATTTAAACCATATTTATTCCGTATTTCTAAATCAACAATAGTTTTACCATCAAATTTATCCGGTACAATAATTTCTACAATACTATGGTCTGGGTCGATATCAAATTTATCAATTATTCTAGGTTTAGTTAGTAATCGTGCTAATTCTAAACCCATTTCTCTTTCAGGAAAAACTACATAATCTGCTCCAACTTTTTCTAACAGTTTCTTATGAGTTTTAGAAGAAGCTTTAGCCACCACAAACTTTACTCCTACTTCTTTGAGATTAAGAGTAGTAGTAATACTTTCTGCCAAATAATTACCAATTGCGACAATTACTGTATCAAAGTCTAAAATTCCAGCTTGTTTAATTGCATTAATTTCTGTTGAATCTAATTTAAAAGCATGGGAAGAAATTTTATCAGTTAGAGCCTGATTTACCATTTTTTCTTCTCTATCAATAGCTAAGACTTCATAACCTAAATTGTGTAATGTTTCACAAACAGCTCTACCAAATCTGCCTAAACCAATTACAGCAAATTGTTGATTTTGCGGACGCAAATTTTGCCAAAAATTCAAAGATGATAATTTCACTAAAAATTCAGCGTTATATTTGATTGAATAGCCAAAACAACGCTGCCTCCAAATATCTATTTTCAGATTCTACCAATTAAAGAAAAGTTTTGAACAATTTAATTTATAAAATAGGGAGTAGGGAGCAGGGAGTAGGGAGTAGGGAATAGGCTTTTTAGGAATAAGATATGTGTACTCTTTAATATAAGCATTCAGTTATCAGCTAGCCTTCTGCGGAAAAACTAAATTAACAGCTTAATTCCCTTGAATTGGTAAATAAAGTTCATCGTCCTTGTGCTTCAATTCTCTAGTTTAAAATGTAGTAAAAATTCAGCTAATGTTTGCTTTATTTATTAAAAATCTTAGAGCTGACTACTTTCATCTTTAAAAAAATAAAGCAAACTACTAAGGTTAGCAGATGACCAGAAAATCAGGTCTCAAGCCTCCCTATTTCAGGAGGTACTGTTAACGTTTCGCTGCGCGACATGAAAAGCGTTTGCGTAGCATTCCGCAGGAAAGCTCCTCTGTTTGCGCAGCATTCCGCAGGAAAAGAGGCAGTTCCTCCGTAGGAGGCTAACTGAAATGACCTTTTTCTTGATGATTTTTAATTCTCCGGAGGCTAATTTATCCTTTTAAAATCATCAGTTAATAACTTGTAGCTAATAGCTGATAGCTGACTGCTAATAGCTGAATGCTTACAGATTATACAAATAAATTTTCCTCTGGATATTCAACTACACTAGGCTTTTTTTCAGCAAAAATAGTTGAAACTAACAATAATACACCAACTCTACCTATATACATTGTTGCAATTAAAACTAATTGTCCGGGAATTGTAAAATTAGAGGTTACACCTTTAGATAAACCCACCGTAGCAAAAGCAGATACAACTTCAAAGAAAATCTGAGTTAATTCTAATTGTTGGTCAGTAAATACAATTATAGTAGTAGCAACAGCCACCAATAAAGTTGATGCAAAAAGTATACCAATAGCTTTAATAATAACTATCATTGGAATTTTGCGTTGATAACATAATACTTCATCCCTACCTTCTAGAGCTGCTTTTGTACTATTAAATAATATTCTAAAAGTTGTAGTTTTAATTCCTCCTCCAGTGCTACCCGGACTAGCACCAATAAACATTAAAGCAATTGTGATAAATAAACCAGCATCAGTCAAATTTCCAATATCAATAGTGTTAAAACCTGCAGTTCTAGTAGTAACAGATTGAAACCAAGCAGCAATTAATTTTTCCCCTAGATTTAAATTTTCTAGAGTATTAGGATTATTAAATTCGGCAATAAAAAAAGCAATTAAACCAACTATTAATAGAAAAATAGTAGTATTAGTCACCACTTTAAAGTGTAGAGAAAAAGTATGAAAGACTTGTTTTCCTTGCCAACGTTTTTTCAACCAGAAAAAGATTTCCATAATAACTTGATAGCCCAATCCACCAAAGATAATCAAACCAGTAATTACAAAATTTAGTAATGGAGATTTGACAAATTGAACAAAGCCATCTGAATATAAACTAAAACCAGCATTGTTAAAAGCATTAACGCTATGAAAAATAGAATGCCAAACACCTTCTTGGAAACCATAAATTGGCACAAAAACTAACAATAGTAACAAAATACCAGTCAATTCAAATACAATTGTTGTCGCTAAAATTGACTTAATTAAACCCTCCACACCCGCTAATCCTACCTGTTCCAAAGATTGCTGAAGAGCAACTTTTTCTTTCAGACTAAATTTACGACCTAGCAACAACAAAAGAATAGTTGTAGCAGTCATATAACCAAAAGCTCCAATTTGAACTAATAATAATAGGAAAAACTGCCCCCAAAATGAATAATATTCTCCCACATTCACGACTGACAGTCCAGTTACACAAACAGCAGAAGTTGCTGTGAATAAAGCAGTTACAGGATGACTCCAATTCCCATCATTCATGGAGATAGGTAACATTAGTAATATAGTGCCAATAGCAATAACAATAATAAAACCTTGGCAAATCGTTCGAGCTACAGTCATTGCAATTTTTTAGTATGTATGTTTATATTTTTAGTGAGTTTTTTCAGGGAAAATAACTAATCCTAATTTATACTCAAAAATGACACAAATATTTATCTAAAATTATAATTTATTACAAAAAAAAATGAGCAGAAGAAGCTCAACCTAGCTAAATACTGACTATTAACTATTAGAAACATTCTAAATCTTTGTAGTAAAAATTTATCATATTGCTATAGATTGAGTTTCTTTGCGTACTACCATTTCTGTATCAAGTTAGATTTAAAGACCTCGCTCTTAAGGGTTTAAATAAACACGATATATAGGACAATAAGATTTGATAGACAATTATTAAGGAAATTATTACAAAGAAATAGTATAAGTCCAGCTCAGAAATTTAGAACCTTAATTAATCTATAATTATGAGCATGAAATAAGGTATCAAACCTCCCTGTTGCTGGAGGTACTGATAACTGATAACTGATAACTGATAACTGAAATGACCTCAACCCTAATTGAACAAATTCAACAATTCTATGATGCCTCCTCCAGTCTGTGGGAACAGACATGGGGCGAACATATGCACCACGGGTACTATGGACTAGATGGTAAACAGAAAAAAAACAGGCGACAAGCTCAAATAGATATGATTGAGGAACTACTGCACTGGGGAGCAGGAAGTGAACCATCAAGTTTGTGGCCTCCCACCTCCATCCTTGATGTAGGTTGTGGCATTGGTGGTAGTACACTCTACCTAGCCGAAAAATTTAATGCCACTGCTACTGGAATTACCCTTTCTCCTGTCCAGGCCAAAAGAGCTAAGGAAAGGGCTGAGTCAGCCAACTTAACTCAACATAGTAATTTCATAGTGGCTGATGCTTTAGATATGCCCTTTGCTGATGATTCTTATGACTTGGTTTGGTCTCTCGAAAGTGGAGAACATATGCCCAATAAACAGAAATTTTTGCAAGAATGCTATCGAGTATTGAAGCCTGGTGGCACAATAATTATCGCTACTTGGTGTCATCGTTCAGTAGATAGCTCTGATGGACAACTCACCGATGATGAACGTAGACACTTAGCTGATATTTATCGGGTTTATGCTTTACCTTATGTTATTTCTTTACCAGAATATGAAGCGATCGCCCAGAATATCGGTTTTGAAAATATTTGTACTGCTGACTGGTCAACTGCTGCTGCTCCTTTCTGGGATGTAGTGATTGAGTCAGCATTTGACCCTAAAGTTCTTGTTAGTTTGCTTTTCAGTGGTTGGACAACAATTCAAGCTGCTCTTTCCTTAGAGTTAATGAGTCGTGGATATGAAAGAGGCTTAATTAAATTTGGTCTGTTGTCTGGGAATAAATAATTTACTATCAGAAGTTTATTTTGAGTCAGTAGAAATTAATACAAATTTTTCTAAATTTTGACTCTAGGATATTTGATAAATATTAAATTCTGTAGCAATTTGCTCTTATCTACTATAATTTTAGCTTAAAATATAAACACCAGATGGGATATCCCTGGAGGTGTAATTATGTTAGTTATTTTAATGGAAAATCAGCTTGTCGATCCTCAACGAGTCTGTCAAGGTTGTTTATTAGCTAATCAAAGTGGTCAACCCCGCTGGAAAGGTGGTCAACTACGCTGTGGTCATCCAGTTCCTAAGTTAACAGATACTCAACCAGATCAGTATGAGTGTGAAATGGGTTTTCGTATTGCCAGTATAGAATAATTACTTTTGATTTGATTAATTAAAATTTGGAGTTTTTTCAAAGTGGCAAATATCATTCTTATAGCTTGGCAGTTATCTAAATTACCAATAACTTTGGTCTAAAGCCTTACCCTTTTACACCAGCTCTTACTCTCAAATAATAAAGTACCAATAAAAACAACAAATCTTTGAGTTAGACTGCCCATTATCGGTATAGAAATACATTATGGGTATATCAATTTAAAGATGTTTTAAGATTGATTAGTGGGCTAATGTATTAAATTGCGAATAGTGGGAAACATCAAGCTAGTAAAATTAACAAAGTACCACCATTTAATAAAAAGATCGTCGATCACTATACTATGGTCGGGTATCCAAAAATATAGGTAAACTACCTAAACCATTTAGAAAATTTCTATCCCTATTTAACTATTGCTATTAAGATAGGTAGATAAATGCTCTTCTAAAAGAATTAGTAATATCTATTACAAGAGTCTTAGAGAATCTATTGACTTGAGCAATTGAATATCTGAATGCGCTATCCTGAATTTATATATTCATATTATCACCAAATTTAGGAGTATCTTACGATGACTTGGCGCGGTTCTACAACAGTTCAAGACCGAATTTTTGCTTGTTTACCCTACCTTTTACCCTTACTAGATGGATTAGTGTATGGAAAATACTTATTTCAGCAGTTTCCTCCTCTACAACTAATTTTAATCCCTCTGGCACCTTTGTTACAAATTTACCGAGGTATACCTTTCTTTGGCTTAATAGTTTTCTTTGCTCTGTTTTTATTGGTAGTGAGAAATAATAATATATCTCACTTTATTCGTTTTAATACGATGCAGGCAATTCTGTTGGACATTGTTTTGATTTTGTGTGGTCTGATTCTATCAATACTAGGACAGACTTTAGGAGGATTTATTCTGGAAACTCTTTCTAATATGATATTCCTGGGAATTTTAGGCTCATGTATCTATACAGTAGTTCAGTCAGCAATGGGGCGTTACGCAGAAATACCAACTATTTCTGATGCTGTTTATATGCAAGTCCGCTAAATATCTACCTGTGCAAAATTAATTCAACATTTTTCAGATAGTAGGTCTGAGGGAGTAGGGGAAAAATATACTTGTACATTTTATTAAGTAGATCAAAAATAATTTAGGTTACCTACTTAACCTAAGCAGCAAATATACAATTCATTTTGCATGACTACTTATTTTTAATATCAGGACTAGGATATTTAGCAAAAATTTTGTATGATAGAAGATCCTTGCTTCTTCTAATCATAAGTTTTAGTAGAAGCCATATTGTCCAAAAGGAGATTATTTCTATGAGACCATTCATGTATGAAACAATGTATATTCTGCGTCCCGATCTGACGGAAGAACAAGTAGAGCAGGCAATTACAAAATATAAAGAAATGTTGCAAGAACAGGGAGCTTATGACCTAGAAATTCAACATCGTGGTAAACGTCGTTTAGCTTATGAGATAAACGATCAACGCGAAGGTACATACATTCAGATGAACTATCAAGGTCCCCCTACTCAAATAGCAGTTTTGGAAAGAGCAATGCGTTTAAGTGAAGAAGTTATTCGTTACTTAACGATTAAACAAGAAATACCCAAAATATCCAAAACAGATACTCAAAATCAATCAGAACCAGTAGTAGCATCAGTAGAATAGTAAAATCTTAGAGATTAAGTAATATCTTCAGGTTTAAGAGTTTTTGCTTAACTCAAAAATTCAGGGCAAAAGCATCTTATTTTGAACTGTTCACTGGCCTTAGATATGATAATTTTAATATTTATACTTATCAGATACTATCAAGCTTAATTACAAATAGTTCTAAAATTTAGATGTGTTTGCCCAACTCAAAAATTTAAGTAATATCGGGAATTACTGGGGAGTTATACCCAGTTCCCGTAATTTATAATTATATTAGTTATAGAGGCTATAGTATTTTTTAAATATATCAACTAACTACTGAATAATTAGGAGCAAAACTACAGTGAATCATATGCAAAAGTTAAATTCACAACAACTTCAAGTTGAAGTGTCTCGTCTTAACGAAGAATTACAAATGAGAGACCAATTAATTCAACAATTGTCTCAAGAACTTTTTCGCTTAGTTAAAGGAAATACAAGTATCGTACCAACATCTACTGTTCCTGAAAGTTACCAGTCTCAAATGCAAAGTTTAAAGGAACAGCTAAACGAAGTTGAACAGCAAGTAACTTTTTATCAAGAACAAATTTCTGAACGAGATGCAGAAATATATAATTTACGTCATTCTGTACAAGAATTAACAGACCGCTCCCAAATGTTAGAACAAGTAGTACAAGAACTACCAGAAGTTTATCGTCAGAAATTTTCTGAGCGACTTGCAGAAGTGCTAGAAAAAGTAGAAATGTTGCAGAAGGAAAATCGTCAACTTCATGCAGAGCTACAAAGTGTGAGTTATCGTCTAGCAGTTAGAAACCGTCGAGCTAATGGTCTTGACTTACCTGCTTTTGGTTCTGGTCAATCTGGTTCTTCTGTGGAAATGCCCACATTTGGCAATGCTTGATTTATAAGTATTCAGCTTTCAGTTATCAGCTTACCCTGCATAATCTATTAACTCATTATCAGACCGAAAGAGGAATTAGTTTCCAAGAAAAATTAAAAGTTGTGGATAAAATTGGTTATCAGCTAATTTGAGTAATTTATTAGGTTCAAATGCGTTAAAAATAGTATTTTAATAACTTTATAATTTATAGGAAATACTTATTAATTTAGAATTATAGAATCAGCTCAATTGCTATTAAGATTAGCATCTGAGCTGATTATGCAAATAAGTAATTTAAACTGTTACTAATTTCAAATCAAAGTCAGAAAAAATTTCATCAATATTATTGAAAATTTGAAAAACTCTATATAATTGAGTAATCTCAAAAGTTAGCTTAACTGTAGGATTTGGGTTACAAATTACTAAAG
>JBCDJM010000146.1:0-17859 GCA_038747755.1 Cyanobacteria bacterium P01_H01_bin.35 | reverse complement strand
CCGAGAGCTAACTGCTTTTTTGATGTGAAGAGCTTCGGATGTTATTGAGTAATTAATCTATAACTCAAAACTCAAAACTCTTTGCAGTTATTGAAATTAGTTTTGTTTGCAACATCTGGCATCTATAGCTAAGAAAGAATTAGTTAGGACTAACGACTAATGATGAATCTAGAAAGTGGAAATGTTTTTTCAACTGTTCCCTGTTCCCTATTCCCTATTCCCTGCTATAGGATAATTTCTCAGCCATTCTCTTCTTAAATAACGGCATCAGAATTTAGCTCTAGTTACCTCACTAGAACTAACGAAACTTATAAGCAACTTTTTAGGTCTTCTCCTGTGAAAAAATAGGAACTTCTAAACCTTGTGTTGCCGTTCGCGCCAGAACTGTTCAGCAAATGCGATAGTCGGATGTATTGGTGTCTTCGGTTGATGTAATAATTTCATCCCTGCTTCAGCAGGAGTACGATTACCTTTAAAAGCATTGCACTTATCGCAAGCCGTAACTACATTATCCCAAGTATGTTTACCCCCTTTCGAGCGAGGAATAACATGATCTAAGGTTAAACGTTTAGTACTACCACAATATTGACAACGATGATGATCTCTCTTTAATACTTCCTTTCGGTTGACTGGAGGAACTTTCCATACCCGTTCTTGGGAGGCCATCGTCAGGCGAATTTGTTCGGGCACATATAAGACCAAACTAGGAGAACGCACAGGCCAGCCACTTCCATTATCAAAATCTAGAGGTTCAGCTTTGCCAGCCACCAACAGAGCGATCGCCCGCTTGATATTGACGCGGGTCATTGGTAGGTAATTCTGGGAAAATACTACTACAGATTGGTTTAATACTTGAGTTATGCTGGTCACTGCTTTACCTCCTAATTTAAAATTTTAGATTTTTTATAGCGACTGGTTTATAAATTGATTGTCCAAGTTTAAAGGTTTACTTTATTTCTTTATTTCGTTCATCCTATCTAAAACTAACAGCCCCTGCTTCTGTTTATTCGGAAGCGGGGGCTAGAGAAAAGATATTTATACCTTTTAGTCTAACTTATGTACAGATATTTTCGGTCTGTACGTTCCCCTTCCGAATTGACTTGACCCGAGCTTTGGCCATTCAATCTGAAAAATATTATTAATTTTTTCGATTAATCCTAAGCCTCCATAATCAATTGCAAAATCTCTTCCATGAATTCCATCAAATATTATTTTTCCCAAACTCAGCCATAAAGTAGTCGTACAACCCTTGAATAGGTTGCTTTTTGACCGATCGATGGCTTGGATAAATAAAAATTTCACAAAAAAGCTCTTAAAAAGTGGGTTTCAAATCTTACCTTTTTTATACTACACTAATATTACAGATATGTCTAGGTAAAAATCAAGGAGAAAAAAATCATGTACACAATTCCCAAAACCTCAACTACTGAGATGGAAGTTACTAGCATTCGTCTAGAAAGGGAGTTAAAAGATAGACTAAAAAGACTCGCCAATAATAAAGGCTATCAAGCTCTAATTCGAGATATCCTCTGGACTTATGTCCAGCAAAAGTCTGGCGATTATCGGCCACAATTTTCCCATTCGGATATTCGAGCTAGTTTACCTGCAACAGCTCAACAAGAGGAACGATGTGTACTTACTGGCAAAGTGATACGACCAAGTGAAGCTATGTTATTAGGGCTTACGACTAATGGTGAGATGGTACCCCTCAGTATAGATAGTCTGGAAGATTAACTACTATTAACTATTGGTGATGGGCAATGGGCAATCAAGAAGTACATTAAAGATGACGACGCCCAAATTTATTTATTTGTCTGTGTGCCCATCACCTGAAGTAAGCATTTAGCTATCAGCCCTCAGCAATAAGACCTGGCTAGCAAAAGCTTTTGAATTAATAGGGAAAATTAGCTAAGGAATAAGTATTTTATTATCTACACAAGTTAAATTGTCTAAACTCTATATAGCGTTTCTCAAGCTTATGAGGTACACCTATCTTTAATTTCTTTTCTATTCCTTATCCCAATTTCCATGCATTAATGCTATACTTAATTAAAACTTCAGCTATTAAGTAATTACTTTAGTAGAATAACTTTTTTGGTTATTTTAGGCAATTTAACGTTAATTATTCTTGTTTGTATGGACGTTTCGCTATGCGACATGTTTGCGCAGCATTCCGGAACGGAAAACGCATTTTTGTTATGCAACGTCCCTACCTCCCCCACTGCCCTACTCCCCTACTAAATTAAATGTAGAAAAGTTTTTGATAAATGGTATTATTTCCTATTCCCTATTCCCTATTCCCTGTTCCCTAAGACCTATCATTTTGTACCTCACCAGCATGGGAATTGCTATATCATCTGAGTTATTTCAAAAAAAGTCTAGACTTTATTTAATTCTCATTCCTTTTCCTTAAGTAGAGTAAGCTAAAAAAAAGACGTTGTATATTTAGCCATCAAACGTCTTAAGCTAGTTATGTAACTGACTTTTGAGCTGATTCAAAATTTGATACATAACATACAAAATTTACCACGCTTTACTTAATATACTTTAATAGTAACTTTTAATTATCGCTCAATCTTGCCATATTTATTCCTCCTTCAAAGGCAATAATTTAATGGGTGAGAATATAATAGATTATAGTTAAATGCTTACTAAAAAATATTATGAACTGGGAATTTAATCTAAGTTGAAAAATTTAATTTTTGTTGGCTATAAATATAAAAATCATTACTGAAAGTTCTTTCTATTTTAGCTTTAATACCTAAGCCTATGCGTAGATTATGGCAAGTTGGACAAACTGTACTTGGCTTAATATTCCGCCATCCTCTTACAGGTGCCAGTGTAGTTCCTATTTTACCTGATGGTCGGATAGTTTTCGTTCGTCGTCGCGACAATAATCAATATGCTCTACCAGGAGGTATGGTTGAATGGGGCGAGGATGTTTCGACAACTGTGAAAAGGGAGTTATTTGAAGAAACAGGGTTAGAATTAGTAAAAATTCGTAGATTGGTGGGAGTATATTCTGCACCGGATCGAGACCCAAGAGTACATTCTATTAATATTCTGGTGGAAGCTGATGTTCAGGGAAATATGGATGTTAAAGACACCTTAGAGATTAGTCATGTTCAAGCTTTTGAACTTACATCTTTACCACAGGATCTTAGTTATGACTATCCTCGACAATTAAAAGATTATTTGAGTGGTTTGACAATTTTAGACTAAACATTTCTCTAATTGATTAATTGATTCTATTCTCTTACCTCATAACAAAGTTGTTTAGAGGTATCTATTAGTTAAATCAAAAAATTTATATTTTACCATTTATGAATCATTTATGCTTAAGTGGATAACTACTTTATACTGAGCCTCTTTTCCCAATACCTAAGACCAAGCGTGATAAATATTTACTATAAATAGTTAGGCTATTTCTAAGAGTGTCCGAGTCAGAATGAATAGCTTAAATACGATTTATTATAGTGGAGTTTCTCTTTTTAGTCAAAGGAACATCTCATGTAAAGTCTTTCAATGGCTCTTTTTATTCATTAGCAAAAAATAAAGGTATAAAGCCTTCTATTTCAAGAGAAAAAAATTGCTAGTATATTTTCTTATATTCAATTTTGTTACGGTTTTACATGAGGTAATTATCCATTATTCACGATCAATTATCAATTAATGAAATTATTTTTTAATCCATGCTATAATACCAAGTTTGATTAATGTTTGCTACAAATAATTAGGCTGTTTTTTTAGAAGTATCCGAGTCAGAATGAATAGCTTAAATACCATTTATTACGATTAATATTCTCTGTTTACTGAAAGGGAAATTTAATGTAAAGTATTTCAAATCCCCTGATTATGGATAAGATTCTTTTTTCATGCATGGTATAACACGTTAAAAAAAGTTTTAGGTGTTAGTTATAGCAGAGATTCGGAAAGAAAATCAAAGTATAAATTAGTTATGAAATTAAGCATTAATTATTAGACATCTCCAGAAAACAGGGAACAGGGAATAGGGAGAAATAATTGATAATTTATGGATAATAATTGATTTTACTTTTGATTTTTGGAGATGTCTATTGATAAACGGTAGAATATCAATTATCAAAACTTATACTACGCTTATCATCTTGAATTTTGCCAACATATAAAGCCCTCAAGTATAGCAAATCTTTGATAATTTGTATAACTACTACCATGGAGGAGCAATACTTGCTAAAAATACTTTTTGCCTCTTGCATTTTGCATTTTTCCTCTTACCTATCGACTCAGTTTTATAACATTCTTTTTTTCAAATTGATAAGCTATTGTGCATCTAAATTTCTATTATGATGATATTTGAGACAGAAGCCTAAACTTTTCTTATATTTTAACTTTGAAATTTTAACTTTTGACTATTGAATATTTATGCAGTTTTTATGGCTTAATTCTCGTGTCAATTTGTCTAGTGGGCTATTATTTTGGCGTGAAATTGGTACTGGTTCAAATAATATAGTTTTTCTACATGGAACTTGGTATGACAGTAGTCAGTGGTTATCAATTATGGAGGGATTGAGTCTAAATTACCATTGTTTTGCACCAGATTTACCTGGATTTAGTGAGTCGCAATTTTCTTCTACTCATTACTCAATTAGTCAAATGGTAGAATCTTTGGCTGAATATATAGCTGCTTTAAACTTAGAGAAAGTCTATTTAGTTGGTGACTCTCTTGGAGGTTGGATAGCTGCCAGTTATGCTCTTAAGTATTCAGATAAATTATTGGGTTTAATTTTATTATCTCCTGAAGGAATTGATATTCCTGATGTAAAAGTACGTTGGCAATTTTCTGTTTGGTTAGCTCCGAGAGCTTCTTTTTTGTGTTTTATTTTGCGATTAATATATCCTTTTGCTAGGTTATTAGGAGTAGAGAGAAAGGTCAAGGAACTACTACAAATTAGACATAAATTACTGCTTGATTCCACAGGAAATAAGATTTTATTTAGACGGAGGTGGCCAGAAATAAAAGCTGAATTATTAGCAGAAAATTTAGCTTCTTTAAAAGTAGTAACGTTTATTTTACAAGGTTATAAGGATACAGATATTGCTCTTTCTATGAGTAAATACTATGCTGATTTATTACCAATGTGTAAACTTTATTTAATTAATTCTGGGGAGAATAACTTACCTGAACAAATGCCAGAGATAGTAGTAAATAAAATTCGGGATTTTTTGAGAAATGAATCTAATTTCTCATAGTTGTTTAAATAGGTAAGTGTTTAACATTAGAGAGTTTTTTCAACAAAATATTAAAAGTTTAAGCTATGGAATGAATTTAGATTTATAGCTAATGTATTTTTGTCTTTTTGTTCCCTGTTTCCTGTTCCCTCAAACCTAAAATTTTGTACCTCACCAGTATGGGAATTGCTATATCACTTTTCCTACTATAAAATTTTAGCTAAAGTAGTGCCTTACAATTGTTATTGCCAAAGATAGTGAAGCCATCTCTATCAAATTTTATATTGCATCATTTTAAATGAAAAAATTCACTACATACCTACGCAAAAATTGCTATGCCTTCTGTCTTTCCTTGAAGCTTTTATTAATCGACAAATATATACCAAATTCGGTGGTATATGAAATACAGGAAGGGGAACTTTGCAAATAGTTTTTGAAGTAAAAAATTACGAATTAAGGTTTGCTGATTAAATATAAAAGCCTTTATAGATAAAAGTTTTAGCCTTTTTAGGTCTTTAAAAAGTACAAGGTTTTCGTTCTAGAGAGCTGAAAAAGTTAGGATTTTGGGTAGAGGCGAGGCAGAAAAATCAAGGGATAATTCTTCCTCCTACCACCTCTAAATTTCCGATTCATTCTGACTCCTGACTCCTGAGTCCTGACTCCTACCCTCACCCATAAGACTTATTGAGCAAACCCGAATTAAGGTTTAATTTTTTTTGGCACTGATGAACTATAATTAGTTTACTAAATTTAGATGGAATAGCCTTTAAGTCTTTTCCATATCGGAGAAAAAGACCAGATATGTTTCAACTTCTCCTCAACTCTCTATTCCCTCTTTCTCTCCCCATTTTGTCTCACTTATTAAAATTAATTAATGTTGCTACTAATTTCTGAAGATGAGTTTTTTCCTGAGTAGCCATTAGTGAAATGCGAATGCGACTGGTATTAACAGTAGGTGGGCGAATGGCAGGAGCAAATATTCCAGCTTGTTTCAACTTTTCTCCGACTTCTAATGCTTCGGCTGCATTTTTAAGGGGAAAACAAATAATTGGTGATTCATAATTCGAGATTTTTTTCCCTGTGCAAAAAAGTTTATTTTCTGTCTCTAATAAATTTCTGAGAGTCTCCACATTTTGCCATAGTTTAAAACGACGTTCTGGCTCTTTTTTCAGAATTTTTATGGCTGTTAAAGCAGCAGCAGTATCCCCAGGAGTTAAACCTGTGGTATATATCCAACTCGGCGCTCTATTTCTAAGAAATTCTATTAAATTTTTTGAGCCAGCAACATAGCCTCCTAAACTTCCTAACGCTTTGCTCAAAGTACCAATTTGAATTAATTCCTTTCCTGTACAGTTCAAATATTCAACACAACCTCCTCCATTAATTCCAAATACTCCTGTTGCATGAGCTTCATCTACTAAGAGCATACTATTATATTTTTCTGCTAAATCTAATAATAATGGCAATTTACATAAGTCACCATCCATACTAAAAACACTATCTGTAATTATTAAACTGCGACGATAATTTTCTCGTTCTTGTTCTAGTTTATTTGTCAAATCTTCAATATTGTTATGACTATATTCGACAATTTTTGCACCGCTAAGAATGGCTCCATTTTTGAGGCTAGAATGATTATATTTGTCTGATAAAATTAAGTCACGTTGACTAACTACTGAAGATATTACACCTATATTTGCTAAATATCCTGAACTAAAGACTAATGCTGCTTCTGTTTGTTTTAATTTAGCTATTTCTTGTTCTAATTCCTGATGTATTTTTCGATGACCTGTTAATAAACGGGAACCTGTACTACCAGTGCCAAATTCTTTTGTTGCTTCAATAGCTGCTGCAATTAGACGTTCATCTCCCGCTAATCCTAAATAGTCATTACTTGCAAAATTTATGAGTTGTTTTCCTTCTATTTTAATTATTGCACCGGGAAGACTTTCAATGGTTTTGACCGAACGATACCAGTTAGCTTTATTTATAGTTGATAAGGCTTTCTCGATCCAAGTGTAGGGATTAGTTGGCATTTTTATAATTTATTTTAGTTATCTTTAATGGTTATTTATCAATTATTTATAGCAGTTTTCATGTTTTTTAGAGTACAGAGATTTGGGTTTAAAGGAAAAAGGAAGATTTTTTTTAGTCAACATAAGTGAAAACCGCTATAATCTGGGGAAATATAGAATAATTATTCTACTATGGCTTTGCTAATTTTTATTGGGTAAAAAAGTTTTTTTTTGAGGAAAATACAGAATAGCAAAAATACTTTACCTGATTAATACTGAGAACTGCAATCTAAAATTTTATCTGTAGGCTAAGTCTATCATTCTTACTTATTAAAAAATTTGTTATAGCAATTTCTACAGTTATGAAGTACAGTTATTTTGATTATTTTCATACTCCTCTAATTTTCTACTTACCAAAGCAAAAAAAATGTGTACTTCAGGAGCCTGAAAATTTCTATATATAGCAATTAGAAATACGTTCCGGGTAATTAAAAAGTTAATAAAAAAAAAAGCTGAAACCCCTACCGAATAATACCAATTTTATAAAATATTGCTAAAGTGGCTTTTTTATTAGAAGTCAGCAGTCATAAGGTAAGAATTTATAATATTTATTTATCTGAAAGTAAAATGTTTTATTTGTGACTAAAAAAAGTTTTTTAATCAGAATAAATTGTTTTTTCCCAGCAGAAAATTTAATTTTTACCCCCTATATCATTAGCAAATTTACTAACAATGTAAGCATTCAGCCGTCAGCTATTAGCTATCAGCTATAGCAATCCTAAATAGGTTATGACAAATCAAAAAGTCTATAAAAAACCTGAAACTCACTCCTGTTGCCTGTTGCCTAAAAAGCAGTAAGATTTTTGCCACGAATATGCGGAGGATTGCTATAAATAGAGTCTAAAAACTATAACGTTATGGTTTTTGACGCTATATATGTGGTCTGGTGGATAAGTCCTATCTATTTTAAATACAATCCAAATGGGTTATATAAAAGAGCTATGGGTTTGGCTGTACTTGATATCCTCTGAGAATGCTGGGCAAACTGTTGCGTAATTAGAAAACAAATGCTATAATACTAAAATGTTTTTGGTGGTAGACTAGCAGTCCCTAGGGTAATTTTATGGTGAACCTGTGGGATAAACTATTTATTCGCGACCTACTGTGGAATGACTGTAAGACCTAAAAAGAATTGATTTTGGAGGGCAGGTTCTATAAAGCAGAAATTGCTGATGTAAGATTTAGGAATCTTGTGACATGGCTTAGTCTACCGCAAAATTGCTTATAAAGTCTTTCCCCTAATGGGATGACTTTATTATTATATTTTTGTTATACTTAAAAAGACCGAAAGTATTCAACCGGTTTAAAAACATAGCTACTTAACTGTAGTACAAGCACCTTGAAAACTAGAGTTATGGGGTTTTGTACAGAAATGACTGTGCATGGAAAAACTCTAAGCATCAATTCACAGAACCAATTTTTTTGAGGTTTAAACTGTAAAATTAGGATATTATTCTACAGGCTTTTGTTAGTGAAGCTAAGGCTAACAAGCTAAAAAATTATGTCAACCTTTTAGAACCTATTCCCCATCTATAGGCTTTGGAAGGATGTCAATTAGTGAGGTTATAATGGCTAAACGCCGCAATCCAAAAAAAGAGAAAGCACAACGTAATCAGGCTTACGCACGCAAGTTTCGTAAAAAAAAGACAGGTTTTTTCTCGAAGCGATATTCATCTAAGTTTGCATCTGGCAATAATCAAAATGGTAACGATCAAAATTCAGAAGAGAGTGCTGGTGCGGTAGAAGAATAGTATATTTGATTGTTCAGAATTCATATACATGAATTTTGATATACAAGCTCTAGATTTGAGTTTGTAATTCTCATATCTAGAGTTTGACAATTTAGATTAAACTGTAAATATCTCCTTGGCAATAGAAATTTCTGCTTTTACTTGTTCAAAACCTGTTCCACCATAACTATTTCGTGCAGATACTACTTGATAAGGGGCGATCGCCTCATAAATATCTTCTGCAAATACTGGATTTAATTCTTGCCATTCTTCTAGAGTTAAATCTTTGAGTAATTTACCACTAGAAATACAAGTTTTTACAACCTTACCTACTAAATTATAAGCTTCTCGGAAAGGTATACCACGAGCGGCTAAATAATCAGCTACGTCTGTAGCATTAGAAAAATCTTCTGCCACTGCTTCTGTGAGGCGATCGCTATTAAATTCTAAACCTTCTTGCAATAAAATTGTCATTGCTTCTAGACAACTTTTCACAGTTTTAATAGTATCAAATAAACCTTCTTTATCTTCTTGTAAGTCTTTATTATATGCTAGTGGCAACCCCTTCATCACCACTAACATACCCTGTAAATGCCCAAAAACTCTACCTGTTTTTCCCCTCACTAACTCTGGTACATCAGGATTTTTCTTTTGAGGCATAATACTCGAACCTGTGGCACAAACATCAGTTAAAGTAACAAACCTAAATTCTTCAGACGACCATAAAATTATTTCTTCTGCCAAACGACTCAAATGCACCATAATTATACTAGCTGCACAGAGAAATTCAATGGCAAAATCTCTATCACTCAC
Organism: Cyanobacteria bacterium P01_H01_bin.35; assembly: GCA_038747755.1. GTDB lineage: Bacteria > Cyanobacteriota > Cyanobacteriia > Cyanobacteriales > Microcoleaceae > Trichodesmium. Next base: position 8,030 of record JBCDJM010000146.1, on the reverse strand, counting down.
ACCATCTAAACTATTAGCATAAGGTTTTTCAAACCCTAATAATTCAGAAGTATAGTGTCTATCAATAGGAAAAGTTGTACCTGCTAAAGCACCACAACCAAGAGGGGAAATATTCACCCGACGATAAACATCTCCCAACCTTTCCCAGTCTCTTTCGGCCTTATGAAAATATGCCAAAAGATGATGAGCTAAACTCAAAGGTTGCGCTCTTTGTAAGTGAGTATAACCAGGAATTAAAGTTTCAATATTAGACTCAGCTAACTCCAACAAAACCTTTTGAAAATTTCTCAATAAAATCTGAATTTGCTCGATTTGTTCTCGGAGATAAAGTCTAGTATCAGTTCCAACTTGGTCATTTCTAGACCTAGCTGTATGTAGTTTTTTCCCTACATCCCCAGTAATTTCTGTAAGTCTTTTTTCTAGAGCAAAATGAACATCTTCAGCATCTTCAACTATATGAAACTCTCCAGCTCGATATTCTTGACGAATTTTGTCTAAACCCGTCAATAATTTTTCCTCTTCTTCAACAGAAATAATACCTGTTTTAGCTAACATTTTTGTATGAGCTATTGAACCATTAATATCATGCTCAATTAATTCAATATCAAAGCCAATACTAGCATTAAATCTAGCTATAGTAGGATGCAACGCCTTTTCAAATCTTTGGCTCCAGGTTTGTTTATCTTGCGTCATTTCAGTTATCAGTTAGCCTCCTGCGGAGGAACTACGTTAACAGTTATCAGTTATCAATACCTCTGGCTGAAGGTAGAGGCTTGAAATACTGAAGTTTATTTTTAAGTATTTAGCTTGTCAGCTTGCCTATTACAGAGGAGCTTCGCTAAAATTAACAGCTATTAGCTTTATATTGTATGTATGGGTTGAAAACTCAAACCCGTTGTTCTTGCGCTTCAATTCGCTGGTTGAAATAGCCTTAAAAACAGGGTATTATTGCTGCTTATTGCTCAGAGCTGATAGCCAATAGCTGAATGCTTAACTTATGGCAAAATACTTTTAACGATCCCAACAATTATTAGACCAACTAATAGTCCCCATCCCTGACCAAATTTTATAAAGTTGTTCCCAGCTTTTTATACATCTTCCCATAAGTTTACATGAACTTATTCAGCAAAAAGTTGCCAACTATACAACACTTTAACTTCTAACAAATTTAAAAAATTACTATAGTTATTAATTAATTAGATTCAAGTTTGATTTTGAAGTAATTATATGATCTAGCATCTAGAATTATTCTCTCTAATAAAAGTATTTAATGGAAATCTAATTACTGCTATGCTAATTAAATCTCAAAGCACTTATAGATAAAAACCAAAGTATTTTTTAGGTTGAAAAAAGCACCTGGTTTTCAGCTCCTAGAGCTGCAAAAAGTCAGTTTGATATTTTGGGCAGACCAGATTCGATCTCCCCACCCTCTGCTTTTTTCAGCAAACCCTAATAATTAATTATTAATTATTAGGGTTTACCCTGATTACCACTAGAGTCATATCATCTGGATTATGATTTCCTTCTCCCACAAATTGTTTAACCTCCTCAAATAAATAATCTAATATTTCTTGTGGTTCTTGATAATTTTGACACGCGAATTTGAAGGCTTGACTTAACTTAATATCATCATAACGATCGCCATGCTTATTAGCTGCATCTGTAAACCCATCTGTATAATAAATGATAGTATCTCCTGAATGAAGTTGTACTTGTGCTTGATTATATTCAGAATCTACTTCCAAACCAATTAACATTCCTAAAGTATCCAAATTCACAATAGAATTACTAGCAGCTTGCCACAACATCGGAGGATGGTGAGCAGCATTACTATAGGACAAAATTCTGGTTTCTGGATCGTACTCTGAATAAAACAAAGTCACGAACCGATGGGAAGTTTCCAGATCGGCATACATAACTTGATTCAAGTGTTGCAGCACTTGTGCTGGTGAGTGGCGGTTTAATACCTCCGCTCTTAACATTCCTCTGGTCATAGTCATAATTAAACCAGCAGGTACTCCCTTACCCATTACATCTCCAATCACAATACTCCACTTACAGGGTTCCTGTTTTTTGTGTTTGGAGTTCACCTGGTCATAGTTAGAAGGGATAAAATCATAATAGTCCCCTCCTACTCGATTTGCTGTTTGACAACGAGCTGCAAGAGCAATACCAGGAATTTCTGGACATTCTGGTGGTAATAGTCGCAGTTGAATTTCTGCCCCTATTTCTAACTCTCGGTCCAAACGTTCCTTCTCTCTTAAGGAGGTAGATAGTTCATCGTTGGCGATCGCTACTGCGGTCTGGTCTGCTACTAAGCGAATTAATTTTTGTCTTGCTGGTGTCCAAACATATTCTGGGTCATGACTAAATACATATAGACGACCTCGTTCTGAGTTTTTCACTAGAATTGATGTGCCAAATAATTGAACATCATTTCCTAGATAGTTACTAACTTCGTAGTCTAGACTTGCCGTTTGAATAGGAATTTCCTGTAATTCTGTAGGTAAAGTTGTTTCTGTAATTAATTGACGAGTTGCTACTTCCAATGCTTGTCGAATATCTTGACATTGTTGGCCTTCTTGACAGTGTAGTTGTTGAAACCTAACCTGTCCATTGGGCTTAAATAATACTAATGCCCCACCATCTGAATCGGTTACTCGACAGCCCATGAGTGGAATCAATTCTAGAAACTGATTTAGATTATTGAAGCTACGCAAGGCAAAGCCTAGAGAACTTAATAAATCATTAACATTTTGTTGTTCCTTATGTAAACGGGCCACCATTTCTTGCAGAGCATATACAGATGTTATTGGTGAAGAATTGTCGCTGGTAGTGTGCTCAGTTGGTTCAGGGGAGTTTCGATACACAGGCACTACAGTCATAAAATTTTTTGTTGATAGATTAAGGTTTATTGATAGTTGATAGTTTTTGTTCTTTCATTACTGAAAATCATGGTAATTATTGCTTTCTCTGGTTGTTATTTGGTTGATAATTTTATTGGAGCTATTTTATAGTTATTCGCTTGTTTTAATTAAAATTTTGCTTGCTTTAAAAATTCATCAAGCATGGCTCCTATAGTAATGATTTTTGTGAATTAGTAGCAGATATAAATATACCTTGAAGTCATAATTTATGATGTAAGCATTTCTTGCGGAATGCTGCACAAACAGCTATTAGCAGTCAGATAACCCTTTCCTGCGGAATGCTACGCAAACAGCTTTTCCTGGATTATGATAATTTTTAACTCTTCTTGGAGACTAATTCCTCCTGAAAAACAGGATGAATTAATAACTCATAGCTGTTAGCTGACGCCTGAATGCTTACTTTATGATTCAGTGTTATTTTTAAACAAGGAACAGGGAGTCAATAGAATGTGTAATTAATTTTGCATAGGAACTTAATATTAATTTAACTGCATCTGATATTCACCGCTTTTCCTAGATATAATTTTATCGACTGCCCATGCTAGATACTACTTTATAGCTAATTCAGTTATCCAAAAACCTAAAAACCTAGCTAGTGAAAGTAATATCAATACTTAGTTTAATTGTTCCTTTTGCCCATAGTTTCAAAAACTATGAGAAATACTTCAATTACCTAATCTGCTGACCAAGCAAAAAAATTCCTAACTTCTCCAGGAAGATGAAAATACTTTGATGCTAACCAATCTAACTACTTTAAGTCGCAAAAACATCGTTTTTTTTTCACAATTGCTACTTAAATACACTTGCTCATTATCAATGGTCAAAGCCATAAATCTTTAACCACCTAAAAGAGCTTCAACGAACTCATAACTAGAAAATGGACGGAGGTCTTCTATACTTTCTCCCACACCAATAAAGCGAATAGGCAAACCCAATTGCTTTACTACAGCAAGTGCAACACCACCTCTAGCAGTTCCGTCGAGTTTTGTCAATACTACCCCACTTAGTTTAGCAGCTTTGGCAAATACTTCTGCTTGCCGTAAACCATTTTGACCAAGTGTAGCATCTAACACCAGCAGGGATTCTACCACTGCATCTGGTGCTTTTTTTTCTACTATGCGATGAATTTTACTCAGTTCGTCCATCAAATTTTTCTTGTTTTGCAGTCTCCCGGCTGTATCTACCAGTAGTAATTCTGTATTTCTGGTTTGAGCTGCTACTATAGCATCAAAAACTATAGCTGCTGGATCGGTATTTTTACCAGGATTGGCAATTACCTCTACTTCACTTCGTTGTCCCCAGATTGTTAACTGTTGTACTGCTGCAGCTCGAAATGTATCTGCTGCTGCAATTAAACATTTGTAGTCTGACTTGGTAGCTAAATGAGCAATTTTACCGATAGTTGTGGTCTTACCAGCTCCATTTACACCATTCAACAGCCAAATATTTAAGGTCTCCTTTTCTGGGACAAAAGTTAAATTATATACGGCACTGGCTATTTCCGAATCCTTAAATGGCTCATCCAGAATATCTCGTAAGATTTTTTTCAAATAAGCGATCGCCTCTTTTGGAGGTAAAGCTTCTTCTCGCAATTTATTTTGTAGTGTTTCTATGATATAATCTGTTGCTTCTACTCCCACATCAGCTTGTAGTAACATGGATTCTATTTCCATTACTGCATCTTGATTGAGGGGGCCTTGGCCGACAATTGCCCTCAATTGGTTGAGCAAGTTGCGTCGAGTTCTATCTAAGCCTTGTCGTAGTTTCTTCAGCCAAGAAATTTCTTCGGCAGAAACCTGATCTGGGCGACGGCCTTGAGCTGCTAAAACTTCTGCTGACCATAAAAATGCTTCATCAAGAATTAAGGGGTCTATTTCTTCTATTTCAGAATCCACAGTTGTTTGTGGTATAGTTTCAGGCTCTGGTTCTTCTATGGCCGTTTCTTTGAGACGTTCTACTCTTGCTTGTCTTTCTGCAGCAGTTCTAGCCCAGAAAGGTAACTCTTCAGATGCTTGAGTTACTGGAGCAGTTTCCTCTACCACTGAATCTGACTCTACTGGAATTTCTAATTCTGAGGATTTTATTTCCCTAGGGATGGTTTCCCCTAAACTTGGAATTGGTTCGGCTTGAATGTCTGTGGATCTAGATTCTGTTTGTTCTACTATAATATTTTCTTGTTCTTCAGCTTTGACCTGCTCTGGTATACTTGGCTCAACTTTTGCTGTTGTTGCAGGTGTTTGAATTTCTAGCTTTTCCTCTGTTTCAACAGTATCTGTAGGAGTTTGAGATACGACTTCTGTTTTTTTCTGTTCTTGAATATTTTTGTAGGCTGCTTTTGCCCAATTCAAATAATCTTCTGTAGTTTGTGTGGACTCCTGCGCTGATTTTTCTTGTGATTCAACTTTTGCTTCTACCTTCTCTTTGTTAGGTTCAGGTTTTTCCTTTGAAGTTTTATCTGACTTGTCATTAAACTGACGACGGAACCAATTAAAAACCATATTTATTTTAGAAATTACTATTTTAAATAGTCTATTTTATACTGAATTGTGTTGTTATTCTCTAACACTCAGGAATTAGCACTTTCTCTTTTAGGAGGACTTTGTTGTATTGATGAATTAGTAGGTTTGTCCCTTAGTTATTTGTCTCCTTGATTTTCTTTCCCACCAGATGACTGTCAGACTTTTTAGTTCTCAAGTCAATAAATACTATAGCGCTACAGTTTTTGGGAATTAGCTCTAGTCTAATTTTTGTGTCTAAATTCCCACCTCAGTCAAATCTAACTTTTAACTGTTGAGTTTGACTATAATTGTTTCTCAAAGTTAAGACTAAACTGAATAAAAACTATAACGTTATAGTTTCTGGGAATTACCTAATAATCTAATTTTTGTGTCTAATTCCACTCTCAGTTAAATCTAACTTTTCACTTGATCAAAGTTAAGACTAAACTGAATAAAAACTATAATGTTATAGTTTCTGGAAATTACCTAATAATCTAATTTTTGTGTCTAAATTTCCACCTCAGTCAAATCTAGCTTTTAACTGTTGAGTTTGACTATAATTGTTCCTCAAAGTTAAGACTAAACTGAATAAAAACTATAACGTTATAGTTTCTGGCAATTACCTAATAACCTAATTTTTGTTTCTAAATTCCCACTCTCAGTTAAATCTAACTTTTCACTTGATCAAAGTTAAGACTAAACTGAATAAAAACTATAACGTTATAGTTTCTGGGAATTACCTAATAATCTAATTTTTGTTTCTAAATTCCCACTCTCAGTTAAATCTAACTTTTCACTTGATCAAAGTTAAGACTGAACTGAATAAAAACTATAACGTTATAGTTTCTGGCAATTACCTAAGAATCTAATTTTTGTGTCTAAATTCCCACTCTCAGTTAAATCTAACTTTTCACTTGATCAAAGTTAAGACTAAACTGAATAAAAACTATAATGTTATAGTTTCTGGAAATTACCTAAGAATCTAATTTTTGTATCTAATTCCTACCTCAGTTAAATCTAACTTTTCACTTGATCAAAGTTAAGACTGAACTGAATAAAAACTATAACGTTATAGTTTCTGGCAATTACCTAAGAATCTAATTTTTGTATCTAATTCCCACCTCAGTCCAATCTAACTTTTCACTTTGATGTATATGATTCCTTAAATTACATTAATTTTATTGAGGACTCTTCGCAATACCCCATTAATAAATTTATGCCCATCTTCCCCACTATAACGTTTGGCTAGTTCTACAGCTTGACTAATCGCTACTTGTTCTTGAATCCCAATAAACATCATTTCTGCTACTGCAATTCTAAGTATATCTAGATCGATTCGTGGCAAACGTTCTATTTGCCAATCTACTATTGATTCTCTAAGTAATTTATCAATTTCTTCCTTATTAACATTTACTTTTGTCAGAATTTCCATTACATAGCTGCGAACTTCTAATTGATTAGTAAGTTGAATAATTTCTGGTAATTCAACAGCAGTACCAATACGATTTATTGCTGTTTGGCCTAATTCCATAGCTTCATGGAGCATTGCTCTAGCACTTTCAATATCAGTAGTACCTATCTGACTACTCAAAAGGCGATCGCTACCTCTTTGTATTTCTCCCGCTGCAGTTTCTAAAATATCTTGGGCTTCCGTTCTTAAAGTCCGAACTGCTGCTAATACAACTTCTTGAAGTTGCTTTTTTTCTAAACTCCCTGGATTTGTTGGTAATTGACTTAAGCCAAGAAGGGCTAGTTCACGAGCTGTAGAACGAGGAGCTTTTTTCATAATTTTGATATTATTCTAGTTTAATTTATTCAATCTTCTTCTGTGGAAAGTTTTTGATATGGTTCTCTATCTGAAAATGCTGGTTTAAGTTGACTATTCGATCTTTTTTCTTTACTAACTACTGTTGATGAATTGGGATTTACTATTCCACCAGATATTAAAACTTTAAAAGCATCTTCGACTGATAAAGAAACACTAATCACATCTTTTTCTGGTACTATGGCGTACCAACCAGATGTGGGATTTGGAGTAGTAGGAATGAATAGACTTAACATCGAATCTCCTAAATGAGATTTTATTTCGCTACCTATAGTACCAGTGACAAAAGCTATAGTCCAAATTCCTCGACGTGGGTATTCTACAAGTACCACACGGCGAAATCTCTCGTTAGAATCCCTAAGAAGGGTTTCTAATATTTGCTTGAGACTGCCATAAACTGAGCCAGCAAAAGGAATTGCTTGTAATATTTTCTCACCTAAATCTAACAGCCATCTTCCAGCAATGTTTCTGGCCATCAATCCTATTATTAGGATACTTAGCAATGGTACTGCTAGTCCTACTAAAAAGTTTAGTAGACCCACTAAAATTGGATGTAAACCATCAAAGGGATTAATTTGCTTAGGAATTTTAGTAAGAAAATCAATTACCCACCTAGCAATAGTTATAGTCAGCCAAATTGTTGTGGCCAATGGTATTACTACTAATAGACCAGCGATTAGGTCATTTTTTAAGTCCTGCCTTATACGTTTGAACACCGATCACCCACTTCCTCATAACTGGCTAGATATTTTTATTCTCCAGCCGAAAATTAAATTTATT
>JBCDJM010000145.1:0-17889 GCA_038747755.1 Cyanobacteria bacterium P01_H01_bin.35 | reverse complement strand
TATAGATATAGATATAGATATAGATATAGATATATAGATAATGTTGGGTTTCGTTCCTCAACCCAACCTACTTTAACTACTTTAACTAACACGATTATCCATACATCTTAATCCGTACCTCTTAATCCGTATATCCGTGGCATAATCCGTGTGAGCGCTAATCCAACCTACTTTAACTAACACGATTATCCGTACATCTTAATCCGTATATCCGTGGCATAATCCGTGTGAGCGCTCAACCCTACTTTAACTGATTTAATGATGAGTGCTAGGAACGAAAGACAGAAACCGCAGACAAGGATTAAGCCACAGATGCACCGATGGATTTAGGAAAGACACAAAACGGGAAAAGAAGAAAGTGGAAGAATCCTAGGAACAAGAGACAGACGAGACAACGCGAAAACCCCCATCGTCGTAGTGGAGGCCCGCATCGACATAGTAACGCCTGGCACAACGGCAATCCCAAGAAAAGTTGAACCAGCTACCGCCACGGAGCAGTCTTCTATTACTATCTCCCCCAGTTTCCCAAGCACTTCTCTTCAACCGCCTCTTGATAACTTTCCAACTGAATATAACTCAAACCTCGCCGATAATAACCATCAACAAATTCAGAATCCAAATCTATAACATAGCCAAAATCAATAACTGCCTCCTGATATTTTTCCAGATTAAATTTATCAATTCCCCGCCGATAACAAGAATTTATCACACTCAAATTTTTCTCCTTACCCAAACCATCCAAACAGCCATTAACCTTAATAACAAACTCCCCATCCAGAGGCAGTAAATTTTCAGCCACTACCTCAAATTTTTCCCTGCCATTCTCCACAGAAAGATAACGAGAACTTAGCCAAGACTCCAAAGCAAAATCCAACATTTTTTCCGCCAAATCAGAATTAGATAAACCAGTCAAACCCAAAGCAATATCCGCAGCAAATTCAGGTACTAACTCCGAGCGTTCTTTTTCCATAGCTCTGAGACTGCCAATATAATTTTCAACCACCATTTGAAACAAATCATCTGCCAAATTTTCACCTATAGAAAATTCCCTTTCTAACTCCGGCAATAATTCTGGCAACTTCGGCGATAAATTAGTAGTAATTAAATAATGGATGTCAGTATATAGAGCAGCAATAATATTATGATATGCTCCTAACAAAGCCAAAAATTTACCAACATCGTCGCTATTAATTTTGTAGTTACTTTCGATTTCTATTCCATCTGCTGCTAATTCTTGATATTCTCTATAAATACTCAAATTTGAGGCATTATCTTTACCAAATCTTTCATTTATCTCCTCTTCAGTTTTACCTTTTGCCAAAAGTTTTTCTTTGACATTAGTTTCCCAAAGTAAAGCACGTTGAATAGCAAACTCGTAGAGAATTGTCGGATAATGAAAGTGAGAAATTAAAGTTTTGTAGGAAGGAACAATGTCTTGTCCGCCACTCCAATAAGCAACTTGAAGATTAATCAAATCTCCATCTACTTCAGATTCCAGTAATATTATTGGTTCAGATTTTAAGCGACTAAATATACTTGTAACTGCACTACCTCCCGCAAAACGATTACCCTCCCAACCTTGGTTTATTAGTTTTGTAGGTCCTTGTTCGTTTTCTAGAGGATAATATTTTGGTAGGAAGTTTTTTAAGCATTGGGAAAGACGTACTTCTGCTTTAGGAAATGTAGAAATTAAGGTTTGATTGAGATGTTCAAAACGGGCATAGTTTATTTCTGGAGGTACGAGTATTATTTGTATAGGAACAGGATTTCTACCTTGATGAGATTCGAGCATTTGCCGAGGATGATTTTTGAGCGGCCAGTATTTATCTAATTCCTTCATTTCTAGAGCAGTTTCTCGTTGTTCAACTGCTATAAGAAATTGAGTTTCTCTATTATATTCAGCCAGTTCTATTTCAGACTGTTTTTGTTGTTGAAATAGCCAGACTTGCAGCTCTCGATTACTTTTAGCTATTTCTATATCTACCCCTTTAATAAATTCTTGGAGTTTCCGATTTTCTTCGCATTGGTATTCAACTATTTTTGCTTGAAATTCTTGACGAGCAAATTCCATTTCTTTTTGAAATTCTTGATTATCTTGCTGCAACCTAATCTGAGAAATTGTACGAATATATTCAAGCTGAAGTTGAGAAGCTATTTGTTTTTCTTGTAATTCTGTTTGATGAGCAAGTCGTTGCCCTTCTAAATTTTGCTGCATAGTTCTACCAGAGGCAGAATTAAAAGCATTAACTACTCCATTCCATACAGCAACTCCGACACTAACAACTTGTGGATTTAAAGCTAAATGCCAAGCCATAATTTTTTTCCTCCTGATAATTATGTGTAAATTTTTCGTAGGCTCAAAAAGTTTGATAAATGCTGGGTTATCTTTGTCAACCAAACCTAAATTGGCTGTCATTAGATTAGATGGAAATCTTATCTAAATATTGGGTTTCGTTTCTCAACCCAACCTACATTATACGTCATTCATTATATGTCGTTCTTGAATTTTGATAGTCAAATTGCTCTTGCTGGTAGAAACTATCAGTCAAATTCTGATTTAAGTCTTGATTTATCCCATCCGAAGTTGAGGAAAAATCATTATTACTAACTAGACCAGAATTGTCACTAATACCGTTATCTTGATTTGCCAAATTATCGAACGAAAAATCATTTTGAGAAAAGTCTATATTTTCCTCTAAACCCATACTTGAATTTTGATAGTCGAATTGCTGTTGCTTCCTGAAACTATCCGTCAAATTCTGATTTAAGTCTTGATTTATCCCATCCGAAGTTGAGGAAAAATCATTATTACTAACTAAACTTCGGTTAGCTAATGAGCTTTTCTTTCTTGTGCAACGCTGCGCAAAAATAAATTTTAATTCTCCTGAGAAACTAATTCTTCCTTCCCAGATAATGATTTAATAACTCATAGCTGAATACTTAATACTGAATACTGAATCCTTACTCCAGAGATTTGCTATAATATTGTATCGCCGAATATTCAATCCTTATATTTGATTATGGTTTATACTCGCAAAACGTTAAATTTATCCGACATTCAACTTTCTTATCTAGAATGGCAAACCGAAGAAAATAAAAATAAAAAACAACCACTTTTACTATTACATGGTTTAGCAGATTCAGCTTTAGTCTGGCTAAGTTTAGGAGAATATTTAGCAGATAAATATCATATTATCGCGCCAGATATGCGCGGTCATGGAGAAAGTGGAAAACCAGAAAATGGTTATAGTTTTCAGACAACAATTGCCGACTTAGAAACATTAATGAAACATTTAAACTGGTCTTCAGCTCATATTTTAGGTCATTCTTGGACGGGAAAATTAGCTTGTATTTGGGCAAGACAAAATCCAGAAAGATTCAAAAGTATGGTTTTAGCAGACCCAGTTTTTATTGGCAAAATGCCTGGATTTCTTAAAGTTACTTTTCCTATTCTTTATCGAACCTTAGAAACTCTCAAAGGTATGGGTCCGTTTGCTAGTTTCGCCGAGGCAGAAACTCAGGCAAAAGAGTTAGGAAAATATGCTGGTTGGAGCAAATTTCAACAAATAGTTTTTGAGGAAAGTATTGAGGAAAAAACTGGTGGAAAGTGGGGAAGTAAATTTGTTGTTCCTGCTAGGAATGAAATATTTGAAGAAGTGATGCGAGTTCCTGGTTTAACAGAATATATTGATTTACCGACTTTGTTTATTCAACCAGAAAAAGGTGTTAATAAAAGCGATGCGCAAATTAAACCTTATCATAAGTATTTAAGGAATTTAAAACTGGAAAAAATTCCCGGTAATCATTGGGCATTTTTGGTGGAACCGGAAAAATTTAATCAGAGCGTGGCAGAATTTTTAGAGAGTTTCTCCAAATAATATTTCTCCCTATTCCCTATTCCCTGAAATTAAATTATTAAAGATGACACATAGGCGATCGCTTTGATAAAAATGGATAAATTTAGAACCACAACGTTATAGAAGTTTTATCTAAATTTCTTCCAGGAAGGTTTACAAGAATATTTTCATCCTGTGAAGCTTCCAAAAACTATATGCTGGTTTTTCCCATTATCCAATCTTTCCATCTATCACTCCTAGCCTGAAAAATCTCCCACATTTTCCTAAATGTGAAGCTTCTAAAAAAAATTTTCCACGCCAAAGGATTTTTGGCTGCATCCCCACAAAAATTGTGATACTATAAAAGTTAGCTCAAGTTGCTCGCCTATACGCATGACTTTTTGTTCAACTATAATTAACCCTAAAAGCTTTACAAGCATATTTTCATCCTGTGAAGCTTCCATAAACTATATGCTTGTTTTTCCCATTATCAAATCTTTCTATTCATCACTCCTAGGGTGGAAAATCACAAACATTTTCCTAAATGTTAAGCTCCTGAAAAAAATCGCGGGTCAAAGAATTTTTGGTTGCATCCTGACAAAAATTTTGATATTATAAAAACTAATTTATGATTGTTTTAGTTACTCGGTACCTCTATTCAGATATGTTATGAATATGTTATGAAGTTATTTATGACTACTTTATTTGTCAAGTCAACACTTGATATTCTATTATTACAGCAGTTGTTCTATCATTAGACCACAATAGGGGGAAATAGGCATTTTTCCCTACAGGGTTTTGCTTGTGGCGATGTGGTTCATAAATCTGAAAAGCGCTTTAATGAATTAAACCAAATCTCAAAAACTTTGCTCTAGTTAAAGTTTATATTTAAAATTTATATGGCTGAAGTTCATCTAAAATTTTATACTTAGACTCGACTAAAAGAAACAATTAAATTTTTTTTATCGTAATTTAACAAGTTGATCAAAAACTATGGAAAACCTGAGTAGAAAACTTGGTCTCGTAGAGAATGTATTGGATGTTCTTCATAATTTAGGAGGAATAGTATGTATCAGTGTGACCAAAATAGAAGGATTAATTCAACCAGGAATTTTACAGGAAGCTCTAAATTTGTTACAAAAGCGTCATCCTCTACTACAGGTTCATATTGTTGAGTTAGAAGATGGTAAGTATTTTCAATCGGAAGATACAAAAGAAATTCCCCTCAAAGTTATTAAAAAACATCAGTCAAATCAGTGGTCTAAAGTGGCAGAAGATGAACTACATGAAAAATTTATTGGTAATACTAATCCTCTTTGTAGAGTCACCTTACTTGATGGTTCTGAAACCGATAAGGTCAATGAAATCATTACTACATATCATCACGTAATTATTGATGGTCATTCCACTATTAATTTCATCCAAGAATTATTGTCTTACTATACTAAAATAGCTGATGGAGATGATATAACCCACCCCATTAAAATGCAATTCCTTTCACCATTAGAAGAGATAATTGATCGTAGTCTTACAAATAAAAATAAGATTCAAGATACTCAAAAGAATCTGGCTCCACAACTGCCAAAACTAGAATTATTAATTGAGCAAGAAGCAGATCCAATAGATCGTCGGAGTCATATTTTAACTCGAATTATTAACCCAGAAATAACTTTGGCCTTAATTGAAAGTTGTAAAAAAGAACAAACAACTATACATAGTGCTTTGTCTGCTGCAATGTTATTTGCAGCAGGCAAACATACATTTACCAATACACCTATTAAAGTATCTTGTGCTTTGAATGTCAATATACGAAAATATTGCTTACCTAAAGTTGAATCAGAACAAATAGGTTGTTTTGTTTCTCAGATCCAACACAACTATATTTTAGAAGCAAATAGTGAATTTTGGAGTGTAGCGAGAGAATGTAAATCAAGAATATTTCAATCAATTCGTTTGAGGACTCCTCTAAATTCATTTTCTATTAAAGACTTAAAATATATGAATGAAAATGAGGATGTTATGATTCAAGGAGCGAAAAATCAAATGGGACGAAAAAACACCTTGGATATATCAAATATAGGCAAATTAAATTTGGAGGCTCAATATGGTCAATTAAAATTGAAAGAGTTATATTTTACTGCAGGACAACATTTTATTGGGTCTTCTCTTTGGTTAGGCGTGCTAATTTTCGAGCAACAAATATTTTTGACTTTTACTTATGTCACTCCTTTATTGAGCGAAAAAACAGCGCAGTTATTGGTTGATTCTGTAATAGACAATATTGAAAAAGCTTGTAGTTCTGAGTCTTTAAGTCTAAGTTAGATTTATTTGACATCATCAGTTGCCAACTATGACTAATTCAAAATTGACCGACAATAGTGAAATTGATAATTTCAGTAAGGAAACTGAGGAAACAAAATCCTTCTCACCAGAGGATCCCCCAGTTCTAACAATGTCCTATCTGGGCAAATTGGGGCGATTTGGCAATCAGCTTTTTGAGTATGCTTTCAAGTCTATTTCTTTCTTGATACCTTAACTCTTTTTTTTTGTGTGATTTTCATAACTTGCAAAGCATAACCAATTGAACTAATATTAACTCCAAACTTAAGAGCGCGATCGCACAATCTTAAATCTGGATTTTCTTTCACATCTTGTTTTAATGCCTGCCAATCTAGTTTTTACCGACGTCTTGTGACTTTTGTTGATTTTAAATCCACTCTTGCTCGCCACCGATATATTGTAGAGCGTCCCACTTTATAAATTCTGGCAGCCGATAAAATACTTCCTCCCTGTTCAATATAATCAATGACTCTTGTTCGTAAATCTAGACTATAAGACATCCTTTAAAATGATTTATTCTGGTTTATATTTGACTCTTTATACTGTACCACTCTTATTCAGAATGACTATATCTTGGGCTACTCGCCTATACGCATGATCTTTTATTCAACTCAAGATAGTATTGTTTCAAATGCGATAGAACTCCGTTCCGCTTTGCTAGGCAATATTTACGCGAACGCGAATGTTGTAGAAAGGAAAATCAAGGTAAAAGATAGCAGTGCGGGCATCTTGCCCGCTAGCATCTAAGTGAGATAAAATTCGCTATAACTTCTGACTTCTGACTTCTAACTTCTAACTTCTAACTTCAACAGGGCACCTTACTCAATCAAAATTACAAAAACTCACGCCCCATGTAAGGTTGCAAAACCTCTGGAATTTTCACACTACCATCAACCTGCTGATAATTTTCCAAAATAGCCGCCATAGTTCTCCCGACTGCTAAACCCGAACCATTCAAAGCATGAACATACTGAGTCCCCTTCTTCTTTCCCTCCTTAAACCGAATATTCGCCCGACGTGCCTGAAAATCTTTCACATTAGAACAACTAGAAATTTCCCGATAAGTTCCCGATGAAGGCAACCATACCTCCAAATCATAACACTTAGCTGCCGAAAAACCCAAATCTCCAGTACACAACTCTAAAATTCTATAAGGCAACTTCAGAGCTTGCAAAATTGCCTCTGCATCTGCCACCAATTTTTGATGTTCCTCCTCAGAAGTATCAGGATGTACAATTTTTACCATCTCAACCTTATTAAATTGATGGAGTCTAATGAGTCCCCTAGTATCTTTCCCATAAGCACCAGCTTCTCGACGAAAACAGGGAGTATAAGCACAATGATAAATAGGTAGTTGCTCCGCCGTCAGAATTTCATCCCGATAAAGATTCATAGTTGAAACTTCTGAGGTAGGTATTAACCAGAGGTCGTCTGCTGCACACTTAAAACTTTCCTCAGCAAATTTTGGTAACTGCCCTGTAGCTGTCAAAGACTGACTATTAACCAATAGTGGAGCCATAACTTCCACATAACCAGCTTGAATATGACGGTTAAGCATGAATTGAATAATAGCGCGTTCCAATGCTGCACCTGCTCCCATTAAAGCAACAAAACGACTTTGAGAAATTTTCACTCCTCGCTCAAAATCAAGAATGCCTAATTTTTCTCCTATTTCATAGTGAGGCATAATTTTTGGATTTTGAGGAATGTATTCATCACCCCAGCGTTTAACTTCTATATTTTCTGCTTCACTTTTACCTATAGGTGTAGACTCACTCGGCAAATTAGGGAGAGGTAAAAGTAAAGCTTCTATTTTAGCCTTTAGCTCTTTTTCTTCAGGTTCTAGTTCGCTAAGTTTAGCCTTGAGTTGGTTTCCCTCATCTTTTAAAGCTTGAACTTCTGCACCTTTAGGATCAGTACCCGATTTAATTTTTTCCCCTACCTGTTTACCGACTTGGTTACTACGAGCTTGGAGTTGCGATCGCTCTGTTTCTAGTTGTCGCTGTTTTTCATCCAACTGTAGAATTGGCTGTAAGTCGTATTCTCCACGAAGGTTGAGTAATTCTTGTACTGTTTGTGGATTATCTCGAATTTGTCTAATGTCTAACATAATTTTTCCCTATACCCTTAATTTGTCTCATTTAACAGAATATTACTTTAGCTCCACTTTGAAACATTAATCACCACTAAAGCACAAAGTCAAAAGTCAAAAGTCAAAAGTCAGAAAATCTCTCTTATTAGAATTCTCATATTGGTAGAGAACAGATAAAGATAAAAATATTTTTCTCTTAATGACTCTGAGAAATCCGATATATCCAGGAGCATATTCAACAATTATTTAGTAAATAGTTTTTCCATTCATCTATAAAATCTACAGCATTTATACCAATTCCCATGCATTAATGCTATATTTGGAGATGACTTCAACTATTAAGTAATTAGCACCAGCTAAATAACTTTTTTACTAATTTTAGCTATGTTAATATGAATTATTCTTATTTTTCCTTCTCCCGTACGGACACCCTTATGCAACGTCCCTACTCCCCTACTCCCCTGCTTGACGGAAGCGCAGAAAAGTTTTTGAGAAATGGTATTACACAGGCAAAGGCAAAAACACATTTATACGCCTGGATGTCTATTTTAAAACCAATGATTTATTGTAGAAACTTTCTGTACTTTGCATAAGTCCTAATCTATAAATATAGTTCGTCATTTTTCTGTAATAGTATTTCTATGAAAATCAAGAACAATGAGCATAGTTTTTTCTAGTAGAAAAAATCTTTATATGCTTTACTTCATGTTTTATTCTAGAGTTAAGTAGTTGTGCTTTTAGTAATTTCCTAGTTAAGAGAGGCAAAAGAGAACAGGGAACAAGGAACAGAGACCAGCAAATCAATAGGATGTGTAATTAATTTTGCTTATGAACTTATTCCCTAATTATACGGATATTTTCTACCTCAGCTAAATCTGACTATATAAATATACTGATATATTATAGCTCTTAGAACACAAATCATATTCATCAGTGAATTTTAAAAAATTGAATTAAATTATTTAACTTCAGAAATCAAGATATTCTTTTATGTGAAATATAATTTTTATGATATGATACTAATCAAATCCAAAGTCTAATCATAAATTTATTAATTTCTCAAGAAGTAAAATATGAGATTTACATATTCATTCACAACTACATTATTAACAATATTTTGGTTAACCATTCCAGTATTTGCTCAGTCTAAGTCTAATTCTATGGAAAGAATCAAAACTATTCAGCGTTTATTATCTACTTATGAATGTGCAGGTTGTGATTTGAGCGAAGCTGACTTAAGTGAAGCTGATTTAAGTGAAGCAAATTTACTAGGAGCTAATTTACAAAAAGCCAACCTAAAAGACACTAACTTAAGAGGAGCTATCTTGAGTAGTGCGAATTTAATTGAGGCAAATTTAGCAGGAGCTAATTTGTCAGGTGCAATAATGCACAGTACAACTATGCGACAGGCTAATTTGAAAGATGCTGATTTATCTTGGGCTGATTTATACCAAGCATATCTAGAAAAAGCTAAGTTAAATGGAGCCAATTTATCTAATGCAAATCTGAATCAAGCAAAATTAGAGGAAACTGATTTATGCGGAGCTACTCTACCTAATGGTAAAAAAGGAGATTGTTAATCAAGTTGATTAAAAAAAATTTATATTTATAGTTAAGTCTAAAATATTATTTAGGGATAATTTTACGCCATAACAGAAATTTCATCAATTACTTTAATACGTCCTTTACAAATAGCTCGAAGTAGTCGATCGATTGAGCGCTTTTCATCTTCTGGCAAAGACTCATCAAATATAGCTGCCATTAAGCCATAACGGTCAGCCAAGGTAATGTAACCTGTGGCATTCGCATGGGCAAAAAGATCTCCTAATGCAGATGGAAGGAGATAAACAGGAGGTTCTTGATACATGAAAATCATATTTGAAGTCTACATTTCTAATATTGACGATTTTTTATTATGACACGGTGATACAACATTAATGCAGTAAGTGATTACACTTACAAAATTTAGTGATTATAATCACTATTGTGCTGTGATTAAGAACAGGGTTCCCACTCAGATGACAAATTTAGTTGAGTATAGATTTTGAATTTTCCGGAAAACCGAATTCATAAGATGAATAGAGTAATTATACCTTACTTTTTTAGAGCAAACAGTTTAATAATGTCCCAACATTATCTGAAATTCCCAACTCAAAATTGTGATAAAATTCGGAAAAATTTTTGTCAAAAAAAATGTTGACAAAGTTGCTCTAGAAAAGTTAGGATTATATTAAAAGCAAAATACAGTCAGCCTAATCCGGCAGGAAAAGCACAGCAAGAGTGCTGCTGGAGCGGAGGAACCAAAATTAAGGGGCTTATCTCTGAATAGAAATCTTTGAGAAAGATATAGAGAAGGGCATCTCTCAGCCCTAGCCCGTCAGCTAACTTCGTAGGCATTGAGAGGAGAATGAAGAGTCAACCTTCTATAACAATTTAGACAGATTGTCGATTCAGAATCCTTGGTTGGTATAGGTCTGATTTGTTGCGCCCGATAAACCTGACTCTGACGATCTAGAAAAATGGCAGAAAAACTGAATAATTCCCTTTTTGCGACGCTTGCCGTAGTTATTGCAATACCTCAACAAGCTATATGGAAGCGCATCAGTCGCTTCGTCATGCCTGATTTAATTTTATTGCCGGCATTAGGATTTTTTTGGATAATCATGTTGTGGTCTATGGTTAATACCTTTGTCACAACATTTATGCCTAGTCCTTGTTTACCAACAGTGATCGGCACAGTTATAAATGTATCTAAGGTTTCCAAGGGATACTTAGGAGTAGCCCAAGCTCTCTGGAGTTGTTCTGATGAAACTCATTATATAAGTAGTTTATCTGTTCCTGAAGTTGTTTCTAAGCTTGAACAAACATACGCATCCGTCTAATATTAACTATACTAAATTTGAAGTTTTAATAGGTACTGCCTTGTGAAAGTTATATGATCACAAGGTAGTGCTTATTATACTAAATCTGGTTTATAGCTGCATATGAGCAGATAAGGTGCAAATCAAAGATGGGTGGATTTAATCTTATTTAGCATAAAATATCTTGAGTAACCAAATCTGGTCTTATTTGAGAAGTTAGCTAAATTACTATACAAGGTTAAAAGTTTTTGACATCTCTACTATTGCATTCTGGAGTTGTTGCCTATTGGCTTTCAACCCAGATGTATTGTCCTAAGCACTAACTCAAAAAAACGTATTGCTATATCACAGTCTCTAAAAAGATAGTGATGCAAGTCACGCAAATATATACATCCGTTTCACTACGGTGTGGTTGAATAACTCACAGTATTCATACTTCTTCCCTCACTCTCTGAAGACAGAAATATCACTGTAAACTTACTCATAAATCACCAATAGAAAGCGAAATTAGGGAGATGATTAAACTGTAAACTTCAGGTTACAGGGGCGCAAAAATCATGAAAAACCTAATCATTCCTTCTATCGCTGCTATTCCTTATTTTGAGTGTATTTGCCAAAATTAATATTACTAATACTACTGCTTTAGCTAGCCCTTTTCATTTCCATGGAGCAGACGATCCTGCTACTATTGCTAACTTCAGCAAGGATCTGTTAAACTTCAAGCCAGATAATAACTCACAAGTAAACCTGAAACTTCCGGTTTGAAGTTTTGCAGATTTTGATAGTGCATAGATTTTTAATGTCAACTTGACCTCTACTAATAACCAACTATATTTTTACTACCTCATAGTAGTAATATTATTGATACCTAAGAAAAATCTACTGGTGAATTAATTTTTAAATTCTGTAATAGTTTGGAGGGAAATAGGACAGTTCAAGCTGTTGTGGAAAAAGGCTTTTTATTGCAAATAAAAAAAGATATCTAGTGTAACTTTATCATAAAGTAGCGGTCAGTAGTAAAATAAATAGATAAAAATGAATAACTATCTAAAAAATGCAAGACGAAATATTAGCTAAAGAACGAAAATTTCACGATATATGGGCATCAACTATTGATATTGAAGGTATTCGAGTAGTTGATTATTTTGAAAGTTGTACTGCACCAGAAAATAGATTTATCCTGAAACAAATGGGAGATTTAACAGATAAATATTTGTTAGATTTGGGTTGTGGTGCTGGAGAAAATAGTGTTTATTTTGCTAAAAAAGGAGCGCGGTGTTTAGCAACAGATTATTCTCCAGGAATGGTAGAGATTGCTGTTAATTTAGCGGAAAAAAATGGTGTAAAAGTTGAAGGGAAAGTTATGGATGCTATGGCATTAGAATTTCCTGATAATACCTTTGATTTTGTTTATGCTTCTAACTTACTTCATCACTTACCAAATCCGACATTAACTATTAGGGAAATGCACCGGGTTCTTAAACCTGATGGCAAAGCTTGCTTTTGGGAACCGCTGAAACATAATCCAGTTATTAATGTTTATCGACGAATTGCCACAAAAGTAAGAACTGAGGATGAAACACCTCTGAATATTAATATTGTTGATTTTGTTAAATCTCTCTATTCAGAAACAGCTTATGATACTTTTTGGTTAGCAACTCTGTGGATTTTTATCAGGTTTTATTTAATTGAAAAAGTCGATCCAAATAAAGAACGTTATTGGAAGAAGATTATTATTGAACATCAGCGTTTAGAACCAATGTATAGTAGGTTAGAAAAGTTAGATGTGGTATTGAAAAAGTTACCTTTAATGAAAAGATTTGCTTGGAATTTAGCAGTAGTGGCTACTAAGTAGAGAGTTTCATTAATGGATAATGCATAATTCCCTCTCCCTTTTAGGGATAAAATTGACCAAGAGAAGAAAAAAACCTTTTAGTCAATTCTCTTCTTTATAAGAAGAGGTAATTATTAATTATTAGAGCACTTTTGATGATGGTGAGGTAAATTTGCAGTTCAGGCTTCTAGCCTGTAACAAGCAGGATGCTTGAACTACCAAAAATTTTGTACCTCACTAACTCCGAAATTGCTATAATTATTAATTGTTGAACTTCCCTCCAAAAGTCTAATTATTCAACCGGACATGAATATAAATTACCGAAAAATCAATAAAGGTATAAAGCCTTCTATTTCAATAGAAAAAGCGGTCGTTTAGCTACGCACAACTACGTTAACGGCTGTCGCCGACATGAAAAGCGGAGCTTCCCGTAGGGTGGGATGGCGTTTGCTAACGCAAAGCTCCGAAGTGCGCGTTTGCGGAGCATGACCTAGGAAAGCGTCCCGGAGCGAAGGGTCTCCCGCTCTTGCAGAGCCGCTACGCGAACGCCATATCCAATCGACCAAGATAAGAAATCATATTTCCTTATATTAAATTCCCTTACAGTTTTAACTAGAGGTAATTATCAATTATCAATTATCCATTATCCATTATTGAACTTCCTTAAAAGCCATAATTCTAATTCGCTTATAATCAGCCGTCCACCTACCTTTCTTATATAGATTAGGACGTAATCTATTTTCAATATCATCAATAATAATATTTTGCTTTTTTTCAGGAATTCCTTCAAAGAAACAAGTTGCAAACATCTTAATCCAATTACGCAGACCATATTCTCCATCTTCAAGTTTAGTTGGTCTGTCTAATAACCTAGCAAAAGTCAACAAAAAACCTTCCGATTCTAAGAGAGTAGCATATTCTCCTACAGTTGGAAAATACCAAGGATTAAGTTTTTTATTACTACTATAACCAGCAACATCTAAAGCTTCATAAATACCATTAATAATTGTTTCAATATTACCTTTTCCACCAAATTCTGTAACGAAACGACCTCCTGGTTTAAGTACACGCCAAATATTATGGATAATTTTTTTCGGTTCTTTAATCCAATGAAGTACTGCATTAGAAAATACGGCATCAAATGTTTCTTTCAACTCGATATTAACTCCATCTCCCACTAAAAACTTAATATCTGGATAACAACGGTGAGCTTCTTCAATCATAGTTGGAGCATTATCAATTCCTACAACTTTTGCTCCTCTGGTAGTAATTTTATAAGTCAGATGACCTGTACCACAACCCAGGTCAAGAATATTTTCACCTATTTGGGGATTGAGTAATTCTAATAACTCTACTGCTAAGTTAGAAACAAAGGAATGTTTGTTGTCGTACAGTTCTGCATCCCACTCATTGAAAGATACATTTGGGAAGTTGTTGGTTGTATTATTTTGCATAGTAGGTAGTATGAAGAGTAACTTATTCAATGAATTGTACTTGAATACAAGCTATAACTTGTTAAGTCAAAAGTTAAAAGTAAGACTTGACTGATGAGTCCCAATAATTTTAATTAGGAAAAATCGTTTTTGGTCTTGATATTTTGAGTAAAATTACTCTGCTCATAGGGATAAAATTAGGTGATTTAGTTAATAATATCTGTAAAAAGCTCAAATTTGTATATTAATGTGCGTGAAGTTCTCTCCTGTGGAATGGCTCAATTATAATGGGAGACTCCTTACCGAATCTAGTTGGAATAAAAAGCCATTTTGTGCTAAGAAATACATTCTGTATCAATATCATTTAGATAAATATTTTATCGAGGAGTATGTCTTATGGCTGGTAGTGAAGTTGGTGCAGATTTGTGGATTAGTGAGTATATCACACCTTGGGATATTTATGTTCATGGTATTACTCAGATTTTTGCCTACAAGAAAACTGCTTATCAGGAAATGTACATTGTAGAAACAGGTACTTATGGTAAAGCACTGGTTCTTGACGGTAAATGGCAATCTTGTACAGGGGATGAATTTTTATACCATGAACCTCTAGTGCATCCTCCCATGATTTGTCATGGTTCTCCTAACAAAGTTCTTGTTCTTGGTGGTGGTGAGGGAGCTGCTATTCGGGAGGTCTTACGTTGGCAAACTGTGGAAAAAGTGGCCATGGTTGATATTGATGGAGAAGTAGTAGAAGCTTGTCGGCAGTATTTGCCAGAAATGCACAAGAATGCTTTTGATGACCCTCGCCTCAATTTGGTCATTGGTGATGCTTTAGAATTTTTGGATACTTCTGGTGAAGGTTGGGATGTGGTCATATCTGACCTTTCCGATCCTATTGAAGAAGGACCCTCATTTCAATTATTTACTAAGGACTATTTTGAAAAAATTCTCCGGGTACTTACTCCAGGAGGATTTTTTGTTGTCCAAGCTGGTCCTGTTTCTCCAGGAGAAATGAAACTTCATGCTCGAATTGTCAATACAATGAAGGCGGTATTTCCTTATGTTCAATCTTATAGTAGTCATGTCCCTACTTATGGACGACCTTGGGGTTTTGTCCTGGGTTCAAGGGAGATGATTAATAGTTATCCTGATACAGAAAAAGTTGATAAACTTTTGGCAGAAAAAACTACTGGTGGCTTTCGGATGTTGGATGGGACTACTTTATTGGGGATGTTACAAGTGCCTAAATATCTGCGGGAAGCGATCGCCACTGAAACGGAAGTTTATACTTTAGCAGAACCTCCTAAATTTTTCGGTAAAGGTTCTACTAAGAGTTGAAGTTTTACTAAGAAGTAAAGAATAAAGAAACAAGAAGGTGAATGATTTATACTCCCTAAGTTTCGACTATTCTATAATTCCTGACCAAAAAATCAGGTCTCAAGCTTCCCCTTGGCTGCGCCGCGAGCTGCCGCTCTACAAGGGGATGAAAAAAATTTCGATTCAGTATTTCAAGCCTCTCTATTCCATGGAGGTACTGTTAACGCAGTTACGACCCAGGAGGCTAACTGTTAACGTAGTTCCTCTGGAAGAGGCTAATTGTTAACCTAGTTCCTCGGATAGGAGGCTAACTGTTTCGCTGCGCGACATGTTTGCGGAGCATTCCCTATACGAAAAAGCGTAGCTCCTCCGACAGGAGGCTAACTGAAATGACTTTTGTGACTATTGCCATATTCTGAAAAAACAATACTTTAACAATTACAGGAGTAACTAAAATGACTATACTACGAATTCTAGCTGCTATATTTTTACCACCTTTAGGTGTTTTCTTAACTGTTGGTTTAGGTGGTGCTTTTTGGATTAATATTCTTCTAACTTTGTTAGGCTTTCTTCCTGGTATTATTCATGCTATTTGGGTTATTGCCAAGAATGATGATTAATCTGAAGTTAGTAAATTAGAAAATTAAAATGGGGATGGATATTAGATTTTTTTCGATGATAGTTAATCATCAATTAAAATTAACCCATCCCCATATTTTATGCTGATAGCTGAATGCTTACAGTCAGCTTAAATGATTTGAGAAAAAAACTGTAGGGGTTTGGAAACCAAACCCAAGCCAAAATGGGATTTGGAAACCAAACCCCTACCATAGAATATTACAACTTAGAATAAGATTGCTAAAGTAATATCTGACTGACTTTCTCCTACGGAAATGCTCCATAAATAAAGATTACCAAAATTCCTAATTTTTCCTTTAACTACTATAACTATTAAATTATTAATGCTATTCTAGAAAAACTGTAGTTACTATTCTGGAGCCAGACAATAATGCAAACAGTTAATTCTCAAATATTGATAGAAAAAACTAGCCACTCTCGAATTAAAGAACAGGATATCAATAATAGTCCTTTTGGTAAAGTATTTACCGATCATATGTTGGTTGCTACCTACTTAGATGGTAGTTGGGAAGAGGTAAAAATTATCCCTTATGGTCATATTCCTATCTCTCCTTCTATGTCAGCTCTGCATTATGGTCAGGCAGTTTTTGAAGGTTTAAAAGCTTACAGAAGTCCGACAGGAAAACCTTTACTTTTTCGCCCGGAAGCTAATCATAAACGGATGAATGAATCAGCGTTTCGATTATGTATGCCTCTAATTCCTGAAGAAATTTTTATTGATGGTTTGAAGGAATTAATTAGGTTAGATGCTGATTGGATTCCTACTAAATCAGGTAGTGTATTATATATTCGACCTATCTATTTTGCCACAGATGAATCGGTTGGTCTTAAACCAGCAAATAGTTATAAATTTATTATTATTACTTGTCCGGTAGGTGCTTATTATTCTGAACCTGTAAAGTTAATTGTGACTGATAAATATTTCCGAGCTGCTGAAGGTGGAACTGGTGCGGCTAAATGTGCTGGTAATTATGGTGGTAGTTTATTGGCAGATCAAGAGGCTAAAAAACAGGGTTATGATAATGTTTTATGGTTGGATGCAAAGGAGAAAAAATATATTGAAGAATGTGGCACAATGAATGTGGCTTTCGTTATTAATGATGTGGTTATTACTCCTAAGTTAACTGGAACTATATTGCCAGGAATTACTAGAGATAGTGTATTAATTTTATTTAGGGATATGGGTGTTAAAGTTGAGGAAAGATTAATTTCTATTGATGAAGTGGCAGAGGCTTATCAACAGGGAAATCTTTCTGAAGCATTTGGCATGGGAACTGCTGCTACTATTGCTCATATTTCGACTATTAATTATCAAGGTAAGGATATGATTTTACCTCCTGTTTCTGAACGTAAATATGCCCCTGAAATTTTACAAAAATTGGCAGATATTAAAACTGGGAAAGTTACCGATCCTTATGGTTGGGTTTCTCAATTGTAAACTAGGGAGTAGGGCTTCAATAATTAATAATTGTTAATAATTAATTAATAATTAATTATTACCTATTCTGTAATATAAGGATTTGCTCAAAGGATT
>JBCDJM010000144.1:0-17902 GCA_038747755.1 Cyanobacteria bacterium P01_H01_bin.35 | reverse complement strand
CAGGAAAAATAGGAATTATAGAATAAGTAAATGAATAATGGATAATGGATAATGGATAATTTATAATTTATAATTATGGTTTGCTGAATAACTATTTTTGGTAGAGTAGGAGTCAGGAAAAATAGGAATTATAGAATAAGTAAGCAGCTTCTCGTCAAGATTTACAACAGCATCTAAATAATGGTTTTTCTTTATATGGATTAGCAGAAAGTTTATCAGCACAAGGTAAACAAAAAGAAGCTGCTGAAGTTAAACAAAAGTTTGAAAAAGCTTGGTTAGAAAAAGAAAAAGGTTATGACCCACCTTCCGCACATCAAGTTGTAACATTACAAGTAGTATGAAAATCCGTATCTTGCTAAGTATTTATACTATGTCAATCATCCTCATTGATCTTTCTCAGGAGTCAAATTTTTAGTAGAATATTAAGCATAAATACTTACTTAATTGTTTAGTCATAAGTTACCACTATGATTTTCTCCTGACTCCTGACTCCTTTTTGAATACTACATTTTGTCGTCCGGAATGTAGATTATGACCTAACCTTAGTCGTTGCTTGATTCTTTGAAAAGCTAATAGCTGAATGCTTACCTTCTTCTTCCTTCTTCGGAGAATTAAAAGTCTTGTTTGTGCAACATTCTCCAGAAAAGAAAGCTGAATACTTACCTTCTTCTTACTTCTTACTTCTTACTTCTTCCTTCTTTAAAAATCAAAATAAATATAAGGTAAACCTTCCGGTGCCAACAACCAAACAACAAAGAAAAATACAGGGACTAATAAAACTTTCAACTGCCAATTTAACTGTAATTTCAGACCTCGATGAAACCAATAATTAGTCGCCATAACCACCACAACCCCACAAATTAACCATACCAACTGTAATCTTTCCAAACCCATTGCCTCCAGATAAACTTTCTCAGCAAATTGAATATCTGCATCATAACCCCACCAATGAGAAATCACCCAAAAAGAATCTCTCAAATTTGGCAATCTAAAAAATATCCACCCCCCAAAAACCATACTTTGAGTTAACAACCAACTTACCAAAATTCCTAACCAACTTTCCCAGATTTTCTGTACTTTCAATTGTTTAGAAACTACCTCTACTAACCGATGAACAACTAATGCTAAACCATGTAAAATTCCCCAAACAATAAACCCCCAACTTGCACCATGCCAAATACCAGCAATTAACATCACAATTAACAAGTTCAAACAAGTAAGAAATAATCCTACCCTCGAACCTCCCAACGGAAAATACAAATAATTTCTCAACCAATCTCCTAAAGTCATATGCCACCTGCGCCAAAATTCTGAAATACTTGTACTGAAGTAAGGAAAATCAAAATTTTGTGGCAAATTTAAACCCATTAAAAAAGCACTACCACGAGCAATATCAACATAAGCGGTAAAATCTAGATAAAGTTGTAATCCATAAGCAACAGTTGCTAACCATAAATCCCCACTTCCTGCTCTTTGCAAATTTCCAAAACTCAGCTCTACAAAAATTCCTAAATTATCAGCTATTAAAGCTTTTTTTACTGCCCCAGTTGCAATTAACCAAATTCCTTCGGTAATTTGTTCTAAATTTGGGAATTTTAAAGCTGGTATTTTAACTGAAACTTGACTATTTTTTTTGCTAGTCATTCCTAGCTGATTTTGCAAATAATGATAGCGAGTAATCGGACCAGAAATAAGTTTGGGAAAAAATAATTTATAAGATGTAAATTCTAGCCAAGAAGCAGCAGGAGGCGCACCTCGATAAATGTCAATTAAATATGCCAGACATTCAAAACAAAAAAAACTTAATCCTAAAGGAGCTATCAGATTATTTTCAAACCAATTAGCAGTTTCTAAAATATTCGATAAATTGTAAATTATGCCAATACTGTTGAGTATAAAAGGTATATATTTAAAGCTTAATAAAAGTAAGATATTGGAGACTATACCTAACCACAATAGTAGTAAGCGACGGCGGTTCCATTTTGTATTAGCAATGCGCCAGTCTTTCGGTTCCCCAATAGCTTGAGCAAGGTAAAAATTTAATAGGGTAATTATTAATAGCAGTGGAATATATTGGGGTTGAATAGTGGCGTAGAAAATTAAACTGGCAACTAAGAGGAGCAATACTCGCCAAGACTGTCGTGGCATTAACCAGTAGATTCCTAATACTATTAATAAAAATAGAGCGTAGTTAAAGGAGATAAAAGTCATACCGTTTCACGGAATTCAAAAGTTAAAATTCAAAAGTCAAAAATTAGAATTTATAGGTTTAGAGACTCTTTGTAAAAGGAATATTAAATCCAGCCGTAGTGGACTGACACATATTCAATGGTGCGTTACGACGGATTTCTAAATCCCTTTCAGAATCTAAATTTAAGCTGTCTAACGCACCCTACTGGACTCCTTACTCTCATCAGATTTGGTATAAAAGTTTTAAACTATTTATAACATTATTTGTTCAGGCTTAGTATTACTATTTATTAGTACCTCTGGTTATCTCATTCCTTTTATTTTTAATTCTTAACTTTTAAATTTTGACTCTTGACTTGCTTTGCTAACTCGGTATACTGTCGAATGATTACCTTGGTTTAATTATGACTTTTGACTTGTTTTTGATTCGGCAAACTAAGCTGAAATTATTATCTAGTCAGCATTACAACTAATAATAAAAAAAATTGCTCAACTACTTGTCAAATTATATTTAGTCTGATACTATAGTAAAAGTGAAAAAAAGCCGGGATAGCTCAGTTGGTAGAGCAGAGGACTGAAAATCCTCGTGTCGGCGGTTCAAGTCCGCCTCCTGGCATCAAAATCCTGATTTTTAAGTTATTTGTACTCTTATTTCTCCATAGAGCTTTTAAATTTGATACTAGATTTTTCAGTGGAGTGAAAGATGCTGTTGTTAGTAATTGAAGTAAATTTAATTATATCAATTTTTGGCTTTTACCTAGCTTGGAAAATCTGGAGATTTAGGCAAATATTGTTAAAAGTTGAACGCAATCTTAGCTTAATAGACAATTGCACAGATCAAATACTTACCAAAACACCAAAATTATTACAACTTCGATTGCAAAGAGTAAATCAACTACGACAACTATATCAACAACTTAATTTACAAGTTCAACAGGTGCAGCAAATAATAGCCATGTTTTGGTTACTCAGAAACTTATGGCATCGTTTTACTAGAATTTGGCGTTAAAGTAATGTGAATTTATTTTTTTGCCCATTGATTTGTAAATAAGGAGTCTGAAGGGCTTTGTTGTATCTAAAGTAGTGATAGAGCATCAATTCCGCAGCTATATCCCTCTCTTTCGCAATTATTTATTGATGTTTTATTCATCTATTGGACAATAGTTAGGACTAGCAAATTAAAGTTAAAAGCCTTTACTGGTAAAAGTTTCAGCCTTTTTATTTTTAACATTGATGTTCTATTCATCTATTGGACAATAGTTACACTATCTATTATCAAATCTCAAAAAATACTGTTACAGTGCTTTAGTTTATTGGTAGGAGTGTTGAGATTAATGCTGTAGCGACCTTTTTTGAATTTGGCATTACAGCAGTTTTCGCACCTTATTATTATATGCACAAGCAGCTGCGACAAGCTATATACTTTCATGCAACAAAGCCAGTCTGAAGTGCAAAAATTACAATTTTGATCCTCAACATATTAATATATATCTACATATAAGAATAAGTGTTATAGATATATAGATTGTAAAGATGTCCAATAAAAAATCTGGGTTATTTATCAGTGGTTTACTGCTAGGTTCAGCTATAGGTACAGCAACAGGATTATTAATAGCTCCTAGAAGAGGCAAAAAAACAAGACAGTTAGTCCAAAAATCTGCATCAGCAATTCCACAACTTCTAACAGACTTGTCCACCAGTTTCAAATTTCAAACAGACCGCTTTTCAGACTCTGCTACTAATTCTTGGGAAGAAATCTTAGAAAGACTCAAAGAAGCGATCGCTGCTGGATTAGAAGCTAGTCAAAAACAGAGAGAAATATTATCTCAAACAGAGATAAAAAACTCTGAAGTTTCAGTAGTAATAGACAAGAAAGATTAAAGTTATAAACTTTTTCTTGGACTGAGGATAGTTCTAAAAAGACTTATTCTTGTTAAGATAATCCAGGAATATGAATTATCATTCTCCCGCTTAGGCGAAATAGCTGTGAATAACCCTCTGTTTTGGTTAGGATTATCCTTATTATTGGTTGCATTGAGCCTGGTAACTGTATTAATTGTCACCTTACCTGCGATTTTTGCATTAGCAAGAGCAGCTCGTAGTGTAGAAAAACTAGCTGATACCCTATCTCGCGAACTACCACCAACCTTAGAAGCAATTCGTCTCACTGGTATAGAAATTAGTGAGTTAACTGATGATGTAAATGATGGAGTTCAAAGTGCAGGAGAAATTGTCAAGCAAGTCGATCAAAGCATTAGTAATGTTCGTCACCAAACCAAACAAGTTAAAACTACCACCAAAAGTATTTTTACTGGTATTAAAGTAGCTTGGAAAACCTTTAGTTGTAAACCACAAGCAAAAGAAAATACGATAAGACCATCAAACCATATTCCTCTATACTATCAAAAGAATAGTAATAAGAGTGATTCTCCTTACCAAAAATAACACGGGAGTATGAAAGCCATCGTTTTTTAAGCGATGGATGAAATCCGACCTGAATGGTTAAAAACCATTCGTATCCTTTTCTCAAATAATCTTACACTATTGTGCAAGATATTTGTTAAAGTAATTAGCATAGCTATTTTAACCCTAACACTTACAGCGGTTTAATGATGAATAAACCACAATTATACTGACTCATTACTCCTTGCTCATTAGTCCTTACTCATTAGTCCTTACTCATTAGTCCTTACTCCTACAACATTTTTGTGGTCTACTCAACTGAAAAGCACTGTAAGCTACCTTTTTATTGGTTAAACCAGTGCAAGGCACAAGAGTTTGACCGACTAACTGAGTTGAACACAGGTATGCTAATCAACTTTTAGAAATCCCTAAAACGGATAGAAGAAAGTACACTAGCAAATACTTTAATCACGTTGAGATTGAGTCATGATGGATTAATCAAACTATTCGTAATGCTTGTGCATCAACTAAAGTCAAGCAGTTTCAGTGCTTGCCACTTGAAATTAATAATCAGGGGTAGCATATTCAGAAGAAAGGTGACACTTATTCAGTTGCTCTTTCAATTGTAAGAGGAGTTAAAAAACGTGTCCCTCTAGTCGAGCTTCAGAAAGCTATATCTGTAATGGATGCGGACGGTTTAGAAGATGGGCTAAATGAGAGTCCCCTTAACTAGAGTAACCCTAGAAAAGACGTGGATTTATGCCGTCTTTTCTAGACCTCTAGAATCCCTGTCAATTTATTGCAGGGAGTCTCAATCCTACTACTACTGAAAATTCTAGTCTTAATTCAGATTCCTGGACAAAGCAAGAAGTTGATGGTCAAGAAACTAACTCCGATACTATACTCTGAACCTTATCTTAAGCTACTATCATTGAGCCAACTCCAGCATCTGAAAAAATTTCCTGTAAAAGTACATGAGGAACTCGACCATCAAGAATATGAGCTGCTCGAACCCCCTGAGCTAAACTCCGTACACAACAATTTACTTTAGGAATCATTCCACCAGATACAATTCCTTTTTCAATTAATCCTCTTGCTTCTTGGATATCTAACTTAACAATTAAACTATCTGGATTACGATAATCTTCTAAAATTCCGGCTGTATCTGTCAGGAGAATTAACTTTTCCGCATCCATCGCCGCAGCAATTTCACCCGCCACTGTATCAGCATTAATATTGTAGGCTTGTCCTTTCTCATCAGTCGCTACAGTAGATACCACTGGAATATAGCCATCATCAACTAGAGATTTTAAAATATCTATTTTAACGTTACTTACTTCTCCAACAAAACCAATTTCTTCTCTCCCTTCTGGACGTGCTTGAATTAAGTTGGCGTCTTTACCACACAAACCTACTGCACGTCCACCAGCTTGATTAATTAAAGAAACAATTTCTTTATTAACTTTTCCCACCAATACCATTTCCACTACTTCCATTGTGGGCGCGTCAGTAACCCGCAAACCGTCCTTAAACTGAGGTTCAATTCCTAGTTTGTCCAACCAAGAGTTAATTTCTGGACCGCCACCGTGAACAACAATGGGACGTATACCCACACAAGATAGTAATACAATGTCTCTAATTACTTGATCTTTGAGACTACTATCTTTCATGGCCGCACCGCCGTATTTCACAACTATTTTACGACCAGCAAATTTTTGAATGTAAGGTAGTGCTTCACTTAGGACTTTTACTCGGCTGACTTTTGACTGATTTTCAAAGTCTTTACTTTTTAGCATAGACAGCTATTCTTTTTAGTTGATAATTTGAACAATCATAGTTTATTTTATTATTTCTGATTTAGGGACTGACACAACTAAAAGACTAGATTAGCTCTGTTAGTTTAATCCTTGTTATATCAACCAATATTTCAAGGTGTATCACCTTACTAATTTTTTCAATCATATTCTCTAATTTACATAATATATAAATTAGAGAATATGATTGTTTTAGATATTGAGGAATTTTTTGATTTATTGGTAGGGTAGATATTTTGGTACTCCTTGGAAATGGAAAATGCACAGTTATTTTTTTCTAGATATAGTCGTTTTAACAGGACTTACGCAAAGGTACTATACATATTAGAGTGTAAAAACTATAACGTTATAGTTTATGACGCTATATATATGATTTGGTGCGTAAGTCCTATTTAATTTAGATTGAGAGGCGTTGCAGAATCAAGGGATGAAACTTTTGGGAAGAGGTAAATTCCATCTTTTACTTCCTCTTTCTCCAAAACTACAATTCATCCCACAAATATGCAATGCCGATTGAGACAACTATTTCTTGCTATAAGAGAGTTTCAGCAGAAAAAATGTTCCATCCTTATTTGAAATGACTATGACTTAATAGTGTAATACCAAGTCGAAGATTCAGCAATGTTTAATTCCTATGGTTTTGGTCATAAACCTCTACATTATTTATGCTTGAAAAGAATGTCTTTTAACCTTAATTATTGACTGTATTTTTTGCTGTGTTTTCTATCTAATCTATATAAAAATCTCTATAATTCTTTCTGCTGATTTATGACTGCTTTTTAAATCAAACTTATTATTCGTAATATTATTTTTAAAATTGGTGTTAAAGCCTACTAATTAGTTATTCTTGAATTTCAAAAATTGACTAAGAGGGAAATACACAACAGGAGCCCAAAGACTACTAATAACAGCAGAACCTAAAGCAACTTGCTTATGGTGAATCCAAATTTCTCCAAAGCTTTGATTACCGATTAATCTAAACTGAATTGCCATGAAAGTTTCTGTAATAATAGCCATAATAAATGTCACTAAGGCTATAGAGATAAAATCTTCCTGAATGTAACGTTTTTTCTGTAAAAAAGCTGTGACAAATCCGGCAAAAACTAAAGGAATTATATGAGTAGGATAGGGAGCTGTCATGGCATCTTGAATTAATCCTAAAACTAAGCCAGCCACTAAACCTCCTATAATCGAGCTATGGCTACTCCAAGTAACTACCCATATTAATAACCAGTTAGGTCCAATTCCAAAAATCTCCATTCCAGGAATACGAGTCAGCAATAATAATGCGCAAAGCAGTACCGAGGTAATTGTGATTAGTAATTTGAAGATAGTTGTCTGAGATAGATTAGACATTTGATGAGAAAGTACGTTTAATAATTTTAAATAAGTTAATTATTCAATTTTTGAATAGAATGAAATTCTAAGGAAAAAGGGAATTTATATTCTTCTATAAACTTTCGTTTAATTGCTATTTTATTAATTAATTTTCCCCTTGATTCTGTTGATTTGGATAAACATTCACCCATTCCAAAATATTAAGCGGTGCCGATAACTTAACAATAGCTTCTGGAGCAGGAGTATTAGTCAAATTAATTGATTCAACTGTTCCTACAGGCCAACCTGCAGGAAACAATTGACTATAAGCCGAAGTAGATACAACATCACCAACTTTAATATCAGGAACATCATCAAAAAATTCCATCACAGCCGTATCATTACCCTTACCTTTCATAAAACCCATCTGACGACTGCGAATAATTCCCACACCAACTTTACTGGTTGGATCGCTAACTAATAATACCTGGCTAGTATTAGGTGTAACTCTAGTTATTCTACCTACTAAACCACCAGTTCCCATCACAATAAAATCCTCTTGAATACCATCTTTACTTCCTCTTCCCAAAGTTACTTTTTTCCACCAATAATCTGCACTTCTACCTATAACAGGAGCTACTACTCCTTTCAATTTTTTACTTTTTGTATAATTCAAAAGTTGTGTGAGACTCTTATTTTGTTGCTCTAATTCTTGTAATTTAATTTCTAGTTCTTTAATCCGAGCATTAACTAATATTTCTTGTTGAACAGGGCTTGGTTGAAATGGCAGACTGAGCCAATTATAAATTTCAAAAAGTAAAGAACCTTGAGTTTGTCTAACCCAAAAAGCTGCACTTACTGCTAAAATTAACAATGCAGCTTTTCGCATCAATTTTAAGCCTCGACGACGCAATGTTTGCATTAGTAAAACCTTTCAAAATAACTACTACTTTAGATTTTTTACTACTGGTTGAAGCCAAAAGCAGGAACTTCTGTAATTGGATATTTTTCCTGAAGAAATATGTTTGCTAATAGCTAATACCAGTTTTATAAATTTTTGCTACAAATATTTAGGCTGATGCTTAGGAGTCAGGAGTCATAAATATTTAGTTTAAATATCATTTATTCCCTTGAATATCTCTTTTTACTCAAGGGGAAACCCAATCAAATTATTTTAATTAACCTGATTATTTGTAACATTCTTGTTTCACACTTAGTATAAGATTTAATTCTGACAAAACATTAGCCATTAGCTATTAATAATTCCCAAAAAGCATGAGGTACAAAATGCTATTTTTTAAGGCATTAGGGAACAGAAAAGAAAAAAGACAAGTGTACCTCAAGCTTACTTAGAAACGCTATATTCGCAATTAATAGTCTTATTGAACTCATAGATGTATTAAGCTAGACTTAACATAATAATCTTTAGTTATCATCAAAAAAAAACTATCCGAGAAAAGCCCCTTAGTAGGTACTAAAATAAAATAAATAACAAAATTTTATCGAGCTTGCCCACTGAAAAATCGTTCAAGCTGTTTAAAATTCTCCAAAACACGGCCAGTACCCAACACTACACAAGAAAGTGGGTCTGCTGCAATATGAGTGATAATGCCAGTCTCATGGCTAATCAATGTATCTATCCCTTTTAACAAAGCACCACCACCAGCCAACATAATACCCCTGTCTATAATATCTGCTGCTAGTTCAGGAGGAGTACGTTCCAAAGTTCGCTTCACTGCCTCTATAATTATAGATAGAGGTTCAGTCATACTTTCTCTAATTTCTGCTGCTTTGACTGTGACAGTTCTAGGTAAACCAGATAATAGATGTATACCCCTAACTTCCATCGTTGCCTCATTATCATCCTGAGCAGGATAAGCTGAACCCAATTTAATCTTTATATCTTCCGCAGTTCGCTCACCTATGACCAAGTTATGAACTTTTTTCATATACTGAGTAACAGCATCATTTAGTTCATCTCCAGCTACACGGACAGACTCACTCAGAACTGTCCCTTGCAAACTAAGAACAGCAACTTCTGTAGTTCCTCCACCAATGTCCACAATCATATTGCCAGTAGGTTCAGCTACAGGCAACCCTGCACCAATAGCAGCAGCAACAGGTTCATCAATTAACCTGACATCCCTAGCACCAGCTTGAGAAGCAGCTTCCATTACAGCTCGTCTTTCTACACCAGTTACTCCACTAGGAATACCAATAACAATTCTTGGAGATACTAAGGCTTTTCCTTCATGGACTCGCCTAATAAAATGTTTTAGCATTAATTCTGCTGTATCAAAATCAGCTATGACCCCATCTCTTAATGGTCTCATAGCAATTACATTAGAGGGAGTTCGCCCTAACATCCTTTTAGCTTCTTCTCCAACTGCGATAGAAGTTTTTTGCTCTTGGTCAATAGCTACTACAGATGGCTCTTGAAGAACAATACCTTTGCCAGATACATATACAAGTGTATTCGCAGTACCCAAGTCAATTCCCATGTCCCGAGACAAGGAAAAGCGATTTATCAGACCCACTAGATTTTGACCCCCAAAATCAAATCTTAAGTTTATTTAATAATTTATTAAAGAAATATAGCTGAGGTCGATTTTATGATATATTCCTCAGTCTACTAGGACTCTATCAAAAGTGATATAAGCAAGTTTAACTGTCCTTGGTTTCTTAGTGCGACACAATAGGGACAAAATCCGGAGGAAGTATTTTAGATTAGGAGTTGCTTGAGTAATTGGTCTTTCTAGGATATTCTCGTAGATTTGATATACTTTCCAGCCTAAAAGCCTGGAGATTATTCTGAAAATCTAGGATTGATGGTTCACTGAAACTGCTTATAATGAAATAACTGGCAATATCTAATCCACAGATTTTTCTATATATTTCCGAATCTATTCCCATATGCCATATCGTACAGTTCACGCACTGAAAAAAAATTGTTTTCTCTGTTGTTTTATGCCTCTATGGATCGGATAGCTAGATTTTTAGAGCGGTTGATTACCTTCCTGCTTATATCTATAATAATATAAAATTGCTGTACAAGGGTGAGGATTAAAACCCTTTTTTTTGGTAAGATTAGAATTTCATTAATTATATTTGTATATGAGTTTAAATGTTGTAACTTTGGTGGGTAGGGTAGGTGGTGACCCTGATGTTAAATATTTTGAATCAGGCAGTGTAGTTTGTAGATTAACTTTGGCCGTAAATCGTCGTTCCAGTAAAACTGACCAACCAGACTGGTTTAATTTAGAAATGTGGGGTAAAACAGCAGAGGTTGCTGCTGACTATGTTCGTAAAGGTAAATTAATTGGGGTAAAAGGGTCTTTGAAATTTGAATACTGGGAAGATCGTAATACAGGAGCAAGCCGTTCTAAACCAGTAATTAGAGTAGATAGACTGGAATTATTAGGCTCTAAGCGTGATGATGAACAAGCTGCTTCAGCAAGTTATGATGAATTCTAATTTTAAAATTAAATATAAATTATTTTGAGTGAATTAACTTTATAGGTAATTTTGAAAGTTGCTAGTCAAAAAGCTGAAGGTGTATAAATTTACTTTATTATCAATTGAGGATACCCCAAATAAAATTTTAAAATAATTGTTTATAATCTCTACAAACTAAAGCTAAAGATTGTTTTTTATGGACAAGCTATAGTCTAAAAAGCTTCTCCTCTTGCAGATAAAGTAGGAGAGAATATTTTTGATAACCGTTTTACCCTCTGGGAAAATCCTAATCTTGAACCTTATACTTGTGCCTTTGATGATGAAGGTAGGCCAACTATGGTCAAAACTTTTATAGAGGGAGGCACTGTCAAAAGTTTTTATTGGGACAAAAAATGGGCTGTTTTTGCAGGGTGCAAGTCTACTGGCAATGGTTTCCCAGATGGACTATCTCAGCCTACTCCTATGTTTAGTAAAATTGAGCATTAGCCCTGGGCAAACTTCTAATAGTAAATTGATTAGTAATATAAAAGAAGGTTTAA
This sequence comes from Cyanobacteria bacterium P01_H01_bin.35, assembly GCA_038747755.1. Classification (GTDB taxonomy): domain Bacteria; phylum Cyanobacteriota; class Cyanobacteriia; order Cyanobacteriales; family Microcoleaceae; genus Trichodesmium. Next base: position 6,183 of record JBCDJM010000144.1, on the reverse strand, counting down.
TAGTAGAGCAGGTATTAGGAGCAGCTCAATCGAATCAACTAGCAGGAGAACTTTCTATCAATTTAGGTTTAGGTTATAAGGTAAAAAACGGTAAAATAATAGGCCGAGTTAAAAATAAAATGTTAACTGGCAATATTTTTGCAGCATTTCAAAATTTAGTAGATATTGGCAATTTTCTACAGTTAGTTAGTGGTGGTTACTGTTTACCACCTATCTTATTTAAAAAATTAGTTGCAGTAACAAGGTAGGCTTAGATATGAAAGTTATAAAAGTTATTTTGATTAGTTTTTTAGCAGTTTTACTACTGAGTGGATGTGTTCAATATGAAATGGGAATAAATTTTCAGAGTCAAACTCATGGTGAGATTGTACAACATATTAAAGTACCAAAGAAGTTACGGAATTTTAGTCGTGAAATCGTTTCTGATTGGTTAAAAAGTGTAGAGAATAGGACTTATGAATTACAAGGAAAAACAAGAAGAATATCTAGGGAGGAAATTCTAGTTAAAATACCTTTTAATAATGGTACTGAGTTGGAAGAAAAATTTAATACTTTTTTTCAGTCTATAGATTCAGTAGAATCTCAAAATTATTCCCCAGAAATAGTAGCAGATTTACCAAAATTAGCATCCCATATTGATGTTAATCAGAATAATTTTTTTGTAGCTTTACGGAATAAATTGAGTATGAATTTAGATTTGCGATTATCTACATCTAATAGTAAAGTTTTAGTTAATTCTGGTGAGTTATTAGATGTGGAGTTTCAGTTAATTACACCTTGGGGTTTTAGCAAGATAGAATCCATTGAAAATAATACAGTATCCTATCAAAACGATAAGGAAATTATCTGGAAACTCAACCCTGGAGAAATCAATTCATTGGATGTGGTATTTTGGATTCCGAGCAATATAGGAATAGGTGCAATTTTAATTAGTTTATTTGTTTCTCTAGGTATAGCTTTAAAATATCAAATATTACCTACTTTGGGCATAAGTAAAAAATAATTGTAGTAGCAAATTTACTAATTCCAAACTTGAGTTATTAAGTAAAAATAATGAATTACTATAGAATAACTAATGTTTTTAATTATTCTAGAGGTTAAGGGAAAATATATTATCCCTAAATAATTCTATTCCCTACTCCCTACTCCATACTTTGGTATTAGATAGTTACTTATAGCACTTTGCATGGCTAATTAGTACAGTAACAATAGTAAGTAGAATAAGTTCTAATTTGCTCAAAGTTTATTGCTTCAATTATTGTACTTAACTGTTATGCAAAGGAGTGTAATTTAAGATAGGACTGACGATGAAAAAAAATATTGTCAGTTTACACCTTTCATGTATAAACTAAGATATTGAAGATTCAAGCATAAGTTGAAACAAAAACAATGAAACCTATAAACTTTTTCCTGATTTTCATACTTTGTTTAGCGTTAGTTATATTCAGCTTACAAAATACCCAACTAACAACTATCAAACTTATTGATGGTATTGAGTTAGAAGCTCCATTATCTGTAGAGCTTGTAATTGCCACAGGATTAGGAGCAGTTCTAGCATGGCTCTTCAACTTATGGTCAAGAGTGCAAAATACCATAGGAAGTTTAGGACAAATGCGAGAAATTCGTAGCAGAAACAAACGCATTCAAGAATTACAAGAAGATGTAGAACGCTATGAAGAGGAACTCAAACAAAGAGCTAGCTTACCAACATCAGAAACTTTGTCTGAGCTAGAAAAATCTCCTGAACTAGAAGCTTCTCAATAAAATTAGAATTAGTTCAGTTATGGCTTTTGATTTGATTGGGTATTTGTATTTGAATGATACTAACCTTTACTCTAAGTATTAAGGTATCACCTATCAGCTATAGCAGTCCTATTTTATTTGTGTATAAAAATCTTACTACTTTTAAAGAACACTTAACTGGGAAGATGGAACAGGAGTGTGGCATTCCAGGTTAATAAATTTCAAGGATAGTCCGATAATTATTGATATTTAAAAGTAAAGTAAAGTAGAGAAAAAAAACTACGGCTATGACAATTGGAGTTCCCCAAGTTTCAGAAACCCTTTCAGAAGGGATAGCTCTATTAACAAACCTAGCAGAAAAGGGAGAAATTAATCCTTGGGATGTCCAAGTAATTGAAGTAATCGATCGCTACTTAAGTAAACTTACTCCTGAATCAAATATTTCTGCAAGTGACGATTTTGCCAATTTATCTCAGTCAGGTCAAGCATTTTTGTACGCATCTATATTAGTCTGGCTAAAAGCAGATCATCTGGCTAATTCAGAATCATCTGAAAATAATTCAGAGATATGTGAAATAGTACAAATTCCAGAAGAAGAGAATTTTGAAACACCAAAGATACCACTAAAATTAGAGCAAAAATTACGTCGTCGCGCTGTAGCTCCCTCTCCGCGTAAACGTCGAGTCACCCTGCAAGAATTAATTGAGCAGTTACAACTGATTGGATCTGTTATAGAAGATAGAAAAGCACGTCCTCGTATTCGCAAAAGCAGCTCCAAAGCAAGAGCGCAAGCGGCGAAAGTAATTGCAGAATTAGCTCACCAGGAAAATTTAGTAGAAACAGCTACTGATCTGGAACAGTTTCTTCTAGAAAAATTGCCAGAGATAAGTGAAGGTTGGTTAGAATTTGAAAATCTTTTAGAATTGTGGTCTTCAAGATTAGATTTGAAAGCTGAAGAACAACAAAATGAACATATCAATGTCCAAGTGAAGTCAGATCGAGTAGGTGCATTTTGGGCATTACTTCTGCTTTCTGCTCAGTCTAAAGTGGAGTTATCCCAAGAAGAATTTTACCAAGAAATCAAAATTCGTACTATTTCATCACATTGTCAAGAGCAAAAAGTTTTAGAGGAAAAAATTTAATCCCTTGAAAAACGAAATATTATGATACTACACATTTGGAATTTCCATAATACTTTACTAAATTCGGATGTCCAAAGCCTCCCCTTTTAAGCTATCCATTGTCCATAACTCTTGAAACCCTTGTGGGGAAAAGGGGAGCAGGGAGCAGAGGAGAAGGGAGAAATAGTCATAGTAGCCAGGCAAAACGACTGAACTTCTCAAAGTAAATGTATTGAAAAGTACATTTTTTCTCTGGAAAAAGCCTGTTAAAGGCTTATACATAATTTATTTATAGCAATGTGCGCTGGTATATTTACACATTATTTTTTGTACACCTTTTCGCTTACTGGGCTTAGAAGCTCGAAATTGTAAATACCTGAGCGCTCATTGCTATATTTTCTCAAGCTTTATGTCAAGAAAGATGTGGGTAAAGCATAGCCTTTTAAGGGGATGAAAAAAATATTCAATTCAGTATTTCAAGCTAGAGACTAAACTCGGAGGTACTGATAACTGATAACTGAAATGACCTACACAGTAGCTAAAATTAAGATTAATTTACAGCTTTGGTTGGTATGAAGTTAAGTTATCAACAGGAAAATTCATAGAATATTAAAGGGTTAAAAGTTTTTTATCTATAACCAGGAAACAAGAAACAGGGAACAGGGAACAGTTGAAAAAAACATTTCCTAGTCTAAGATTTTTCATCAGTCTATGCCTTAACTAATTCTTTCTTAGCAATAATAAGAATCTTTTAGTTTTTCAATATCAATGTAGTAAGTTATTGCACTGATATGTGTATTATTGGGTAAAAACTCTGAATTACTTCTTTCTTTAAATATTCTAATTCACTAAACTTAAGACCACCAAACTGAGAATTGGAAATATATCAGAAAAATCATATTATCGAGTATCTATCAATATGAACTAGAAAGATATATATGTCCAACAATAACCCTGTTTACCTAGAAAATCAACAAATATGGGTAGATAAAAATTGAATAATCTACCTCTCTATCAGGAAAGTAAAAAATTATCACTCTACTTTTCTGCCTGTTGAAGTGAGGTTTTAACGGAGTTAGTATTGTGAGTAGAGAACAGAGATAATAAGTATTTTAGTATTTTTGGCATTTTTAAGGTGGAGGAAACCAAAATGAAAGCCATGATTCTGGCCGCAGGTAAGGGAACTCGTGTTCGTCCAATTACTTATCGTATTCCTAAACCAATGATTCCTATTCTGCAAAAACCAGTAATGGAATTTTTGGTAGAGTTGCTTCGTCTACATGGTGTTGACCAAATTATGGTCAACGTTAGCCATTTAGCAAAGGAAATAGAGGATTATTTTCGTGATGGTCAAAAGTTTGGGGTAGATATTGCTTATTCTTTTGAAGGACGAATTGAGGATGGAAACTTGATTGGGGCAGCACTGGGTTCTGCTGGTGGTATGAGGCGAATTCAAGACTTTTATCCTTACTTTGATGATACTTTTATCGTCCTTTGTGGTGATGCTTTGATAGATTTGGATTTGACGGCAGCACTCAAGTGGCACAAAGAAAAAGGATCGATGGCTACCGTGATTATGAAATCTATTCCTAGCGAACAGGTTTCTAGTTACGGTGTTGTCGTGACAGATGAAACAGGGCGAATTCAATCTTTTCAGGAAAAGCCAAAAGTTGAAGAAGCTCTTAGTACCGATATTAATACTGGTATTTATATTTTTGAGCCAGAAGTGCTGAATTATATTCCGTCTGGTGTTGAATTTGATATTGGTAGTCAGTTGTTTCCCAAGTTGGTAGAGATAGGGGCACCCTTTTATGGTGTAGCAATGGATTTTGAATGGGTGGATATTGGTAAGGTGCCGGACTACTGGCGAGCAATTAGAGATGTACTTCAGGGGCAAGTTAAAAATGTTTCTATTCCTGGTAAAGAGGTATCTCCAGGAATTTTCACTGGCTTAAATGTGGCAGTTAACTGGGATAAGGTAGATATCGAGGGACCTGTTTATATTGGTGGTATGACTAGGATAGAAGATGGTGCAAAAATTATTGGACCTACTATGATTGGTCCTAATTGCTGGATTTGTAGTGGTGCGACTGTTGATAGTAGTGTTATTTTTGAGTATTCTCGTTTAGGTCCAGGGGTTCGTTTAGTTGACAAATTAGTATTTGGCCGTTATTGCGTGGATAAGACTGGGGCATCTATTGATGTTCAAGCTGCTGCCCTTGATTGGTTAATTACTGATACTCGTCATCCTTTCCCTTCTGCTCCTCCTGCAGAACATGAAACAATTAAGGATATTTTGCAGGAAAATGGCGGTTAATTTGAGGTAAGAAGGAAGTAAGCATTCAGCCATTAGCTGTCAACTATTAACTTATTCTTTTTGAAGGAATAATTAGAGTTAAAAGATTGAGAGAAAATTAAAAGTTACTCTCAAATCATTCTTTGCTAATATTTTTCATTAATTACTTAGTGTAGGATTATTATCAAGGAAAAATTGTTTACCTACTATTCCACAGGAAAAGCTAAAGTGGAAGTACCTGAATACTGAGAAAGAAAGAAGAAAGAGAAAGGTGAATTAATTTTTTTGACCTAAAATCTTCTCTTCTTTCTGGTGAAATTTATATGGAAAGAAGTATAGCCTATGCTTCAATAATTAACAATTACCTCTTCTGTAATAGAAGGATTGGGTGAGAAGGATTTTTCTTCTTCTCTTTGTCGATTGGATGGTAATTCAGCAATTAACAATGAACTATTAATTATTAATAGTTAGGGTTTGCTGAAAATTTTTTTTAGTAGTGCTAGGAGTCAGGAGTTAGGAGAAAGGGGGAATTTAGAGGAGGTAGTTGAAAGAATAGTAAGAGTAATTTTTCTCTACATATTGAGCAAAAAATTCTAAATTTTTGAACCTTTTTTACCTAAAAGTTCGTACTTGTTCCATATCTAAAAATGCTAAAAGCTTTATCTGTCAATGCTTTTATATTTAATCACCAAGCCCTAATTAATAATTACCGCTTCTTGAAACGGATAGGATTGACTAAATGATTTATCCCCTATCCAAGAGCAGGGCTAATTCATTGTGGTCAGAGAATATTTACAACCCTATATTTTTTGAGTTCTTTACTTCCCACACTTCCCACACTTCCTACCCTCCCCACCCTCTCCTCCTTTTTTCTCTAGTGACAATAAATAGACCCTGCTATCCAAGGGGAGGCTTTAAGGTGTGAAGTGTTGAATGAATAATTAATTGGCTATCAACTCTTAATAATTAATCATTAACTATTAATTATTAATTATTAATTAGGGTTTGCTGAAAAAGTTTTAT
>JBCDJM010000143.1:0-17952 GCA_038747755.1 Cyanobacteria bacterium P01_H01_bin.35 | reverse complement strand
AAAGTCTCAGAACTTACCTCCCCTTGGAAATGAAAATTCAAAATTTAATACTCAGAACTATTGCGCAATAGAAAAGTCTCAGAACTTACCTCCCCTTGGAAATGAAAATTCAAAATTTGATACTCAGAACTATTGCGCAATAGAAAAGTCTCAAGTCTTACCTCCCCTTGGAAATGAAAATTCAAAATTTAATACTCAGAACTATTGCGCAATAGAAAAGTCTCAAGTCTTACCTCCCCTTGGAAATAGAAATTCAAAATTTGATACTCAGAACTATTGCGCAATAGAAAATTCTCAGAACTTACCTCCCGTTGGAAATGAAAATTCAAAATTTGATACTCAGAACTATTGCGCAATAGAAAATTCTCAGAACTTACCTTCCCTTGGAAATGAAAAAGACCTAATTATTCTCACACAATGTCCCACAAACTGGAATGATCTACGCATTTGGTTCCGAAGGGCAATAAATCAACAAAAAAAACTAGCGATCGCCTACTCCCAACCTTCCATTATCCCTCCCACAGAAATCTGGCAAAAACTCCTGGGAATTGCCAAATATCTCAGCCGTACTGGCCAACCCGTAACTCGTTATCAATTGCTAAAAAAGTTAAGTATTGCTGATGGTACTCTTAAATTAGGTATTAAGGGAATACAGTATTTTGGCTTTAATGTCAAGTACAAAGACAGATACTTTTACATAATCGAGAATAAAACCAAAAATCAACAATCAGAAACTTTATCCAAAATAATTGGAAAATTCCTAGCAGCAGTATCAGAAGAACAATTTAGGCAAAAATACTTTTGTGAAGTGCCTCTAAAAACAATAGAAGCGATCGCAGCCCAAACAATTTTAGAAGATACTAATACCTCCATTCCCTTCTAGTTGCTCTACAATAATTTAAGTTGTGACATAGAACAGCCTCTTATTATGCTCATCTGTCCCCAATGTGAGTTTGAAAATCCTAACAATAATAAATATTGTCAAAAATGTGGTATATCCTTAACCCACAAAAATTGTTATCAATGTAGCTCACAAGTCCCCTTGGCTGTTCTAAAATGTCACAACTGTGGAGCCTCCACAGGTCAAGTATGGAAGGCCATTATTGTTAATCAAACCCCTTCCTTTACGGCGAGGTATGATAAAACAGAAATTAATCTCCAGAAACTGAGCCAAGAAGAATTTATCACAGGAGCAACTCCCCTGGCCAAAGATTCGGCAGAATCAGCAGTAGATGTTATTACAAAAAAATCTGAAGAGATTTTAGAATCCAGTCTGAGTTCAGAGAAGAAAATTGAAATAGAAGATGCTCTCTCACCAGGTGAAACTTTGGCTAAATTAGCCTCAGATATAGAAGCAGAAAATCTCCTATCAAAAACAATAGCCGAAACTGACAATCAAATCCAGGATATACGGGAGTTAGCTCATCCAAAATCAACAACTGCAGATATCCTCAGTCCAATGTCTGAAGCAGTAAACACAGAAAATCCATTATCCTTAAACGATACAGAAATTCTCTCCACTGCATCAGAAGAAAAATACTTAGACTCTCAACAACGCTACCAAGTATTGGAAACTATACCAGGAAGTAACCAAGGTCAAACATTAGTTGTGCAAGTATTAGACCGTTACCCACTAGAAGAAACCCCAATTAAAGCTTGGTTGCGAAATAACTCAGGTCAGTTTAAACCAATAACCCCCGAAGCAATGGAAGCTTTAATTATCCCCATCATTGCCCAACCTTATATAGCTTTACATACTCAAATACCTCAACATTTGCCAGCTATTCACGATGGTTGGCGATTAGATGCCATTCAAAGAGCGCCAACGCCAAACGAAGAAATACTACTTTTGGCAGACTATAGCAATTGGCCAAGATTAGTTGACCTCTGGGGAAGCGAACATCTATCCCAACTACAAGTTTTATCATGGTTACAACAAATGACAGAACTTTGGGTAGCCTTAGCACCCTGGAATTGTTGTCAAAGTATATTGGAACATGAAAATCTTCGGGTAAATGAAGCGGAGAATAACTCCATTAAGTTACAACGCTTATATTCAAAACCTGGTGAAGAAGAAAATATTAATGACCTAATGCTATTCTGGCAATGGTTGTTTGAACAATCTCAACGTACACAGTTTGGTTGGATAACAGCTTTATTTCAGGATTGGCGAGATGGCGAAATACAAACTATTGAACAATTACGATCGCATTTAATGAATACTCAAGATAACTTACAACCTCAACCACCTCCTACATCTCCACCTACAGTTTTACAAACAAATGATTCTACCTCAGAAATAGTAGATAATATTGAGACTCAAGATACTGAACTTTTACCAATACAATTAATAAGTTTAGAAAGTTCGGGTAAAAGTGATATAGGTACTCGACGCGACCATAATGAAGATGCTTTTGGGATTCAAACTCAGATAGAAAGTCAAGAAACAACTACCGAAAGAATTATTCAGGCGAAAGGAATTTATATACTTTGTGATGGTATGGGAGGACACGCTAGTGGAGATATAGCTAGTCAGTTAGGAGTAGACACGATTAAACAATATTTTAAAACAGAAAGTAGTTTGTCAGTAGGTTTACCTTCAGAGGAAACAATTCGTGAAGCAATTTTACAGGCGAATGAGGTAATTTACAATATTAACCAACAAGAAGTTCGTTCTGGTAGTAGTCGGATGGGTACTACTTTAGTCATGGCAATGATTTACGATACAAAATTAGCGATCGCCCATGTAGGAGATAGTCGTTTGTATCGTTTTTCTCGTCAGGGAGGTTTAGAGCAAATTACTCTAGACCATGAAGTAGGTCAAAGAGAAATTAATCGTGGAGTTGAACCAGAAATAGCTTATGGTCGCCCCGATGCTTATCAATTGACTCAAGCTTTAGGACCACGAAATGAAAATTTTGTGAGACCTGATATACAGTTTTTGAATCTAGATGAGGATAGTCTATTAATTTTAGCGTCTGATGGTTTAACAGATAATCAACTTCTGGAAAATCATTGGCAAACTCACCTAGAACCACTTTTAGACAAACAAGCTAATTTGGAGTTAGGTGTAAGTAAGTTAATTGATTTGGCAAATCAATATAATGGTCACGATAATATTACAGCCATTGTGATTCGTGCTTTAGTCAAGCCACAAGAAAATTAAAGAAATTTTGTTGATATAGTCAAAGTGCTAAAATCTCTTATTCCTAATATCAAATACCAATTCACTTTAAATATGTCACAAATAGTTTCAAACTTTAAATGTCAAAGTTTTTATTCGCTCAAATCTAACTTCTAACTTCTAACTTTTGACTTTTGACTTTTGACTTCTAACTTTACTCCCTACTCCCTATTTTATAAATTGTGATTAGGTTAACCCTCCTAGACCCTCAAAAAAATACCCCCTTAAAAAATTGGGACTTTCAGAGCGAATCAATAATCAAGGTTGGTCGTTCTCCTGATAATAATATTGTTTTATCTGATAGTTTAGTTTCCCGATACCATCTAGAACTACATAAAATATCAAAGTCCCAATCTGGAAATATTTGGCGCTTAGTTAGTCAAGGCACAAATGGGACTTTTGTTAATGGAGTTTTGATGTCTCAGGGAATTGTTTCTGATGGTTCCCTGATACAGTTAGCGAGAGGCGGCCCGATTTTTAAATTTCAAGTTCAGCCTGAATTTGCTGCCAAAATTCCCCAGCAATGTTGCCCCCGCGCTGGTGATAACCCAACAGGAAATTTATTCTGCATCTATTGTGGTAAACCAATTCAGGTTCAACGCAGTATTCGTCAATATCAAGTATTACGGATATTGGGTCAGGGTGGCATGGGTACTACCTATTTGGCTTGGGATCGGGAGCGACATAATTTGCAAGTGGGCACTTCCCCTGCTGCTGCTTTGGTGGTACTTAAGGAAATGAATGCTGATATGGCTCAAATTCGTAAGGCTCAAGAATTATTTGAGCGAGAAGCTAGAGCCCTGAAATCATTAGATCATTCAGGAATTCCTAAGTTCTTCGATTTTTTTGTTGAAGAAGATAAGAAATATTTGGCAATGGAAATGATTCATGGTCAGGATTTGGAGAAACGCATTGCTACTCAAGGACCGATTTTGCCACAACAGGCAATTGAGTGGATGATTCAGACTTGTCAAGTTCTAGAATACATTCACTCACAAGATCCCCCACTAATTCACAGGGATATTAAACCTGCTAATCTGCTAGTGCGCCGTCGCAACAATCAGATAGTGGTTTTAGATTTTGGGGCAGTTAAAGAAATTGGAACCCCTTTGGGTACCAGAATTGGCGCAGAAGGTTATAGCGCCCCCGAACAGGATCGCGGGCAACCTTTAACTCAATCCGATTTATATGCGGTGGGTGCAACTCTGATTTTTTTGCTGACAGGGCAAAGTCCAATGCACTTTTATGATAATCGTGGCAATGGTTATCGGTTTTATATTGAAAGCGTTCCCACTATTACACCACAACTAAGGGGGGCGATCGAACAAGTTACACAACCATTGCCTGGCGATCGCTATCAAACTGCCCCAGAGTTAGCAGAAGCATTGAATAGTTGTCTTTAAAAAGCAAACATCATCAGTCTTAATGAACTGATACTAAATCTGGTAGAGAGCTGTTATTTCTGAAAGGAGATAACAGGAAAAAAATGATGAATCTCTTTTGTAAATCCGACTTGGTATCCGCGAAAGGCATATTTTAGTTCTTGACTAAGACTTTTTGTAATAGTGTAATACTATTTCATTATCCATCTTGTGCAAGATTTAATATCAAATCCGCTCGGGTTCGGTATAAAAAAATTTTCATCTACGGTTCCCGAAAAATCAGCAAAAGTGTAAATCTTTCTAAATTCTCTTCCCTCCTGACTCCCGTAGGCGTGATTTCCTACGGAATGCTCCGCAAACGCTCTTCACCCCTACCTGACTCCTGATTCCTAGATTAACCATCTAATTATACCGATGCTACCGGATTTGATATAACCTACTCAAATCATTTAAAACAATCATATTATAAGTTCACCATTCAAAGTAAAGGCAGTTAGCTACAAAGGAAGAAATATTAATGGTTTGTAGACTATTTCCATATCTTGGAATTACAGTTTTATACTTCGGGGAATTAAATAATTTTGAGCAACGCCAGTTTCTTTTGAACATGACTACAGTTGCCAAAAGTTTTATAAACATAAGCTTCCTGATAACAGAAACTATCAAGCCTTTGTTTTCACCCCCCTGGTTTGAGTCTAATAGGGAAGTTAGTAGATTAATCTTCTTCCCAAGCCTCTACAGCTAATAGTTCACTAATTGGATCTTGCATCGAAAAACCGAACTCTTGCAGTTCTTTCTTCCAATAGTGCCATTTATCCCCAAAAAGTAGGGCTATCTTCCAGATACTATCTGTAGGCTTAATTACATTAGATTTCAGAAGGGAATTCACCTGACGCTGGAGTTTGTCCATCGGGTGTATAACCTGTTGGCTCATAATACCTCTTAATTTTTTAAAATTCTGGTAAACATTGCTTACCCATTCTCACTTTTACCGATTCGTGGATTTTTCGTGGCCTTGGGAAAGGTGCTTTATATGTTTATAATGTAGAACACTTACTTTTGGCAAGCCACTATAAGTAAAACTAAATTATTTAAAACCAATGGTGATATTTTTTTATAGTTCCTTATTTTTTAAGTTTTTTTTCTACTTGAAAAAAATTAATTAATGTGATAAACAAAAATGGTATTCCTGAATAGGTAAACAATCTTTTTTTTGATTATAGTCAAAATTATAACATACAAAGAGACATAGATCAAGATTTAGTTGCTCTAAAAGGATAAATTTAGTTAATCATCGCAATAATAAATCAAATCGTGGAGATGGTAAATAGCAATGAGTAATTTTTGTATATTTAGTTACCATAAATATTGCGCCTTAAAAGGTGGGGTTTTAAACCCACATTATTCTGATAAAAAAACTTTCTCCTCTTTGTACGATTAATATTATGTCCGGTAGTATCGGTATTGTATAGAGAAGGTAAGGAAGAAGGAAGAAGTAGGGGCGATTTCCTGCGAAATGCTGCGCCAACGCGTTTACGTTTGCAGAGCATTCCGAAGGAAAGTATTCCGGAACCGAAATCGCCCCTACAAGAGAAGGAAAAAGCTTATATGGCGGTAGATATTTCCCCAATTTTTACACAAACGATACCAAGGGACATGATATAAATTCCTGATTCTTCCCTCCTAACTCCTGTACGGGCGATTCACGTTTGCGGAGCATTCCGGAACCGAAATCGCCCCTACGACTCCTGACTCCTCCATCGTTATTTATAATTATTCAACCGGACATGATATTACTAGATTGTGAAAAGATTACGATTAACAATATTGTTCTATTCTTAACTCGTCTAGATCAACCAAAAACTAAAAGTCAGTTAAGAGTCTAACCTTTCTCAGAACAAAAGTTAATACAGTTTCCTGTGAATAAATAATATCAGCTCGACCTTCCATTCCTGGTTTAATCTGATATTGGCGATCGCCCTTGAGTAAGTAAGCTTGTTCTGGTTGTATTGTTACCTCATAATAAGCTTCTTGAAGCATTTCTGGGGCAATAGCATCTGGAGAAATTGAACTGACAGTTCCTTTGAGAATACCATAATCAGGGAAAGGATAAGCTGAAACCCGAATTTGGACAGGTTGATCTACTTTCACCCTAGCGATATCTGCTGCTGTCACCCTACCTTTAAATACTAAAGGTGTATTACTAGGAACAATCTGAGCGATCGCTGCTCCTGATTCCACAGTTTGTCCAGGATTACGCAAAGATAACTTAAGTATTGTACCATTTGCAGGAGCAGTTATTACACTATTATCAAGCTTAATATTTATCTGTTCTAGCTCTCTGTTACCAGCAGTCAATTCTTTAATTAGTTCTGTTCGCTTGACTATCAGATCGCGTCTATCTTTAGCAAATTGTTGAGCAACTGTAGGTAAAGATTGGGATAGTTCTAAAATAGCTGACTCAATGGACGATTTATCTATATTATTATTTGTTGCCGTAAGCGATCGGGATTTCTGAAAGGTTTGAGGTTTAGCAGTAGCTATAATTTGAACTTCTAGAGCAGAAAGTTGTTGATTAATCTGCTCTAATTCTATGTTGCACTGTTTAATTTTTTCTTGTAGTTGATTTTTTTGACGATTCAGACTAGATTCATCTATGCGTGCGATCGCATCTCCCGTCTGGACTGTTTGATTTTCATTTACTTCTATACTATCAACTTTACCTTCTGTAAGTGCTTGAACAATTCTTACATCTCCTGTCGGTCTAGCAATAGCTTCAGTTCTGACAGTAGGATTATACTTGATTACACTCATTAAGGCAATAGCTGCACCAAATGTTCCTACTAAGAACATTCCAGCTATCTTATTCCAACGACTCATAGGAGGGAGAAATTCATCACTTTCTAAGGGTTGTACTTCTATAGAATCAGAATTATTAAACATAATTGATTTTTACCTACTAAAATAATTTTTTTTGAGACTAAATAGAGAAATTAATATCAGCTTCAGCTAATTACCTTATTTATATTATTCCCTGTTCAATAAAATATTTTCGGGGAAGTTACATATCACTGTAAAATTTTAATTTTTCTCTGAGTTATCTTGCTCATATATCTTTTTACTTTCCACTAGAGGAAATTATTTAGCTTAGGAGTTATTTTGTAACTGATCCGGATCAAGTTAAAACTGGCAGAAATTAGGATTAAAGTTAATACTCAACATAAAATTATCACAGAAGTTGGCAAAAATCCGGATACTGTAGATTATTTGGGAAGTATAAACTAAAATTCCTTCAGAAGTTAAATAAATCAGCAAAGATTATTGCTATTTTCAGAAAATTATTAACCATGAGGAAGTTCATCATGCAAGAATCTCAACAAAAGCAACTTTTTACAGAACTAAATCTAGAAGAATCTACCACAATAAATGGTGGTTACAATGAAAATTATCCATATCGCCGTAGTTTTTTAGGTTTTCAACTTTGTCCTCGTACTTATTATGGTTATAACCGTTATTCTGCTGATTATCAACGTTATAATTCTAATTATTATAAAGGGAATATAAGAGGATATTACTAAGGTAATTTTAGTTATCAGTTATCAGTTAGAAGTTAACAGTACCTCCTACTTCAATAGGAGGCTTAAAATACTGAATTTTCTTTTTTTATTCCATTTAAATGGGATAGTTAAGACCTGGGCATCTTGTATAAATTTATTTGACTAAAAAATAACGGTAGTCCTGCATAGTAATGGTAAAATATAAATTAAAATTTAATTTTATAGCTATGCACTGTCCTAAATGCCAATCTACTAAAATCATCAAATATGGACATACTCACTACGGTAAGCCTCGGTTTCGTTGCCTAGATTGTGGACGACAATTTGTCGAGAATCCTAGCAGACAGCAAGAGTGATGAGGCAACAAGAGTGATGATTGATAAAATGTTGTATTTAGCGATTAGCATTGGCTGCGATTGCAAGAATTACTGGTGTTTCAGAAAGATGGCTCGTGAAGTACGTTAATAATAAGTATGAGCAAATTCAACAAAAAGTTGATGTTACTCAAAAAAAAACGGGTAAATTGACAATTCAACTCGACGAAATGTGGTCTTATGTTGGCTCTAAAACTAATAAGAAATGGATTTGGCTCGCTATAGATGTTAGCGATCGCTCAATCGTAGGAGTATATATTGGCGTTGGCGGAGCCTAGCGGCAGCTATATCGCTCTCAAAAGTCAGCTCAAGGACTCTGGCAATCTTTACCTGGAGTATATCGTCAATGTGCAATTTGCTACACTGATTTTTGGGAAGCTTACGAGATAGTATTACCATCAATGCGACACAAGGCTGTAGGGAAGGAAACTGGTCAAACTAGCTATATAGAAAGGTTTAACAATACAATGCGACAACGCATCGGACGGTTAGTAAGAAAAACATTATCGTTTTCTAAAAAGTTAAGTAATCACATTGGAGCTATATGGAACTTCGTACATCACTATAATAACACAATTTGTACTTGACCATTACTATGCAGGACTACCAAAATAACATATAAAATTTTCCTGTTTTTTACTTTATTTTCACTTCTTCCTTCACTTATTGATTATGACTCTTTTGCCAAGCATTTATATATAGCAATCCTAAATAGGTCGTAACAAATCAAAAAGTAAATAAAAAAATTGAAACTCCCACCTGTTGCTTGTTGCCTAAAAAGCAGTAATATTTTTGATACGAATATATTATACCAATTCCCATGCATTAATGCTATACTTCCGATGAAACTTCAGTTATTAAGTAATAAGTAAGCTTCAATCATTTTTTTAACGATTATCAGCATTAAGCCAAGATATCTTATCTCTAATAACCCTGCTCTCTACTCCCGTACGGACGTTGCATGCAACGTCCCTACCCTACTCCCTACTCTCAAGGAGATGTAGCAATATGAACGAGAAATGGTATTAGAGGGTTGCTATAGTAGTCAGATTTTAATATCTTCATAGTTTTTATGTACTTTGGTATTTTTAACAAATTATTTAGATCGGTATCCATCCGGATGTTCCTAACTACTAACGAAGAATGAATTGTAATTCCTATTAGTAAACAGGAATTATTAAACGTTACTAATGTAATTAACCTTGAGGAAAATATCGATGCAAGAAAAAGAAAATAACCAACTCTTTACTGACATTTCTACTGAAGAATCTGCTACTATCAATGGCGGTCATGGATATTATGGTCGTTATGGTCGTCGCCGTTATTACGGTTATGGCTATCGTCGTTATTATCGTCGGCCTGTACGTTACTACTCCCGTCGTCGCTACTATGGCGGCTGCTACTAATTAAAACTTTTTCATAGTAGTTTTCTCCTGATTAATTGAAAAAAAAGTAAATTTTTTAGTGCTTTTTATCAGCTTATAAATAGCAGATAATCAGGAAAAAAAATCTCCGGATGGTGGAAGTCACTAACGAATAATAGATCGGAAATTACAAGATAGTTAAAGAAAATAATAGAGATTTTAACTATCTTGTAAACCGAAATAAAGCAGAGGATAATCTTATGCAAGAAACTCAAAACAGCGAACTATTTTCTGACCTTTCTTCTGAAGAATCTGGCACTATTAATGGTGGTCGTTATTACGATGATTGTTACGGTTATGGTCGGCCTGTACGTTACTATCGTCGTCCTGTTAGTTACCACTATCGTAGTTACAGCTACCATTATAGTCGCCCTGTAAGTTATAGCTACCGAGGCTATTACGATTGCTACTAAAAATTAGGGATGTAACCCTGATTTCAGCTAATTTAAGTTCAACTAATTCAACTAAATTTAGCACTGACAAAATTATAAGTGCTTTTTGATAAAACTTGAATTAGCTATCATATTTTCTAGGCAATACTCCCCAAATAACAGTCAGTTATCAGCCTAAAAATATGCTTCAAAGTTGTTGAGTTGAAATTAATTTTAAAACCTTAAACAACTGACTGCTAATTTGGTAATGCTTTTTAAACAACATTTTGAAAGAAATTAAAAAATCTCCTGAAGCTGTAACCAACCTAAAGAATAATCTATTACAAATCACGAGATAGTTGCATAAATAAACATAAGTTTAAACTAGCTTGTTGATTAAATTAAATCTGAGGAAAAAATGATGCAAGAAACTCAAAATAACGAACTATTTTCTGATATTTTCACTGAAGATTCTGCTACTATTAATGGTGGTTGTGGTTGTGGTGGCTACGGTCGCGGTCGCTCTGTAAGTTATTATAGTCCCCGTGCCTATTACTATGGTGGTCATGGATATGCTCGCCCTGTACGTTATGGCTATCGTCGTGGTGGTTATGGCTACAGTTATCGTGGCTACCGTCGTGGTGGTTGCTACTAAAAGTTATATCATGGTGGAATTATAACTTTAATTGACATTGCATTAAATCAAGTACCTATAATTTTATGGGTGCTTTTTTTTGATTTTATTCGTAATAATATTTATTTCTCATATAGCAATTCTCTAGTACAGAGGTAGAAAGTTTTAGGGAATAGTGAATAAACATAAAAACTCATACTAAATATTTATAAACTTGGATATATATCGCCACGGTAAATTTAAAAGTTAAAAGTAATATTTGAATGTAGCTTAAAAAGATTTAAAAACGCTATTTTATCCAAAAAATTCTAGTTATTTTAAATTAAAAATTGTAGTTTAATCTAAATAAAAAAATATCCGGAAGCTGCAACTTACTAAAGGAATAATCTATTACAAATCACGAGATAGTTAAATAAATAGAAACAAATTTCTACTAGCTTGTTGATTGAATTAACTCTAAGAAAAAAATGATGCAAGAAACTCAAAATAACGAACTATTTTCTGATATTTCCACTGAAGATTCTGCCACTATTAATGGTGGTTGTGGTTGTGGTGGCTACGGATACGGTCGCCCTGTAAGTTATGGTTATGGTGGATATCGTGGTGGCTATGGCCACGGTTATGGTGGCTATCGTCGTGGTGGCTATGGATACCGCTCTGTAAGTTATAGTTACCGTCGTGGTGGCTATGGCTACGGCGGCTACGGTTATGGTGGCTGCTACTAAAAGCTATATCATGGTGGGATTATAGCTCTGATTGGTATTTGATTAAATTAAGCACCTATAGCTTTATAGGTGCTTTTTTCTGATTTGATTGATAGTAAACAGTAATAGTTATTTGGCATAGCATTATTCATCAGTCTAATTATTTATAAATTAAAAATTCAATTATTATGTTAGATATTGTACCAGTACCAATATTACCAAAAGCATCTACTGAACGTGAAGTAAATAACTTTAATAAATATCCAATAATTCTCCAGCAAAGTGAGGAAGATTGTGGAGCAGCTTGTTTAGCTTCTATTGCTAAATATCATGGTCGTAATTTAACAATTAATCGTATCAGAGAAACGATAGGTACTAATCAACAAGGAACTACATTATTAGGTTTAAAACAAGGTGCAGATACTATCGGTTTTAATGCTAGGTCTGTTAAAGCTAATCCAGGAATTTTAAATAAAATTGAACAGGCTCCTTTACCAGCAATTATTCATTGGCAAGGTTATCATTGGGTAGTTTTATATGGCAAACAAGGGGATAAATATGTCATTGCCGACCCTGCTATTGGGATTCGTTTTTTGTCGGAAAAAGAATTAGCTGAAGCTTGGGAAGATTGGGTTTGTTTATTAGTAGAGCCTGACCCAAAACGGTTTTTTTCTGAGGCTGATGAAAAGGTAAGTAGTATTAGCAGATTGGTAAGACGAGTTTGGTATTATCGTCAAATTATTATTCAGGTATTTCTGCTGAATATTGTCTTAGGTTTACTTTCTATTGCTTCTCCTTTTTTAGTACAAATTCTGACTGATGATGTGTTAGTTAGGGGTGATTTTCAGTTACTTACCAGCGTGGTAATTGCTGTAATTGTGATGAATATTTTTAGCAGTTGTCTAGAGTTAGTTCAATCTAATATGATTGCCCATTTTGCCCAACGTTTGGAGTTAGGTTTAGTGATGGAGTTTGGCAGACAAATTTTACGTTTGCCATTGAATTATTATGAGACGCGACGTAGTGGTGAAATTGTTAGTAGGCTGACAGATATTAAAGAGATTAATCAGTTAGTTTCACAAGTAATTGTGAGTTTGCCTAGTCAATTTTTTATTGCTTTGGTTTCTTTGATTGTGATGTGCATCTATAGTTTTTCTCTAACTATAGTTGCTGTTTTTATGGCAGTAGTTATGACTTTATCAACTATTGCTTTGTTGCCGATATTACAGCAAAAAACTAGAAATTTATTTGCTTTAGAAGCAGAAACTCAAGGTGTTTTGGTAGAGACTTTTAAAGGAGCAATGACTCTGAAAACTACTTCTAGCGGTCCTCAGTTTTGGGAAGAATATCAAGGTCGGTTTGGCAAGTTAGCTAATTTGAGTTTTCGAACTACTCAGATTGGGATTGTCAATGATGTATTTTCTGGTTTAGTTAGTAATATTGGTAATATTTTTCTGTTATGGTTTGGCAGTAATTTAGTCATAGCTGAACAATTAAGTATTGGTCAGTTATTAGCTTTTATTGCGATGAATCAATATGTTTCAACTTTGGTTAGTACATTGGTGGGGTTGATGGATGAATTGGCAAAAGTTCAGACTGCTACTCGACGACTTTCGGAAGTAATTGATTATCCTGCTGAAACAGATGAAAAACATCAAAAACCCGAGGCTAAAATTAAGGATAATGCTGATATTATTTGTTCTAATATTAGTTTTCACTACGCTGGTAGAATAGATTTATTAGAAAATTTTTCTGTGAAGTTTCCTGGTGGTAAGTCTATTGCTTTAATTGGAGAATCTGGCTGTGGTAAAAGTACGGTTGCTAAATTAATTGCTGGTTTATATCCTGTGCAGTCTGGTAATGTTCAAATTGGTATTTATAATTTACAAGATTTAGATATAAATTCTCTGAGAAAACAGGTTGTATTAGTACCTCAAGATGCTCATTTTTGGAGTCGTTCAATTATTGAAAATTTCCATTTAGCAGCGCCGGGGGTAACATTTGAACAAATAGTTGAAGCTTGTCAAATCTCTGGAGCAGATGAATTTATTAGTCGTTTACCTGATAAGTATCAAACTGTTTTAGGAGAATTTGGAGCTAATATTTCTGGGGGTCAAAGGCAGCGTTTAGCAATAGCAAGGGGTATTGTTAATGACCCGCCTGTATTAATTTTAGATGAGTCAACTTCAGGTTTAGATCCAATTGCTGAGTCGGAAGTTTTGGAGAGTTTATTGTCTCATCGTCGTGGAAAAACTACTATTTTTATTAGTCATAGACCGAGGGTAATTAGTAGAGCTGATTGGATTATTTTATTAAATCGTGGTCAGTTAGAATTGCAAGGTTCTCCGGCATCTTTAAGGGCACAAAATGGGAATCATTTAGATTTTTTAAATCCTTAAAAGAGAGTGGGGGAGCGGGGGAACGGGGGAGTAGGGGAGTGGGGAAGTGGGGGAGAAATAAAGATATGAATAATTAACATTGACATTAAGATAAGTTGTGATATTTTATCGTATCTTTTCCAATTTATCGAGAGAAAATAAACTTCAGTTGGGGTTTGGTAAAAAAAATAAAAAAAAAGCGTTTTTCTGTTCTATAGATATTACAATTAGACCATAATAATAACTAAATTAGATAAGGGTAAAAATGGCCGCTAAAGATAAATTTCATGCTGTGGTTAGAATTGCTTTAGAAAAAGAGAAATGGCAGATAACCGACGATCCCTTACTACTGGAAGTAGGCGGAACTAAATTTGAAATTGATTTAGGTGCAGAGCAACTATTAGCAGCAGAGCGGGGTGAAGAAAAAATAGCAGTTGAGATTAAAACTTTTTTGAGTGATTCGCCATTGACAGATTACCATGCTGCTTTAGGACAGTTTTTGAATATCGGTTAGCTTTAGAAATTAGTGACTCAACCAGAATTTTATATTTAGCAATACCTGTGCTTACTTATAATACTTTTTTTTAGCGGGAATTTGCCCAAATATCCTTAGAAAGGTATGAAATAAAACTAATTATTTATGACCCAATACAAGAGGTAATTGTACAATGGATACCTTAGAATCTTATCGCAATATTATTCAGTCTTTATTAACAGTTTATGCTGCTATCCCCATAGCAAATGGTCAGATAAATTCTTATACGGTTTTTGATACAAAACAAGACCATTATATGGTTATGAATGTAGGATGGGATGGTTATCGGCGAGCTTATGGTTGTGTTTTACATTTAGATATTAAAGGAGAAAAGATTTGGATAGAGCAAAATATGACCGAAATGAGAATTGCTCAAAAACTTGTCGAGCAAGGAGTACCAAAAGAAGATATTGTTCTAGGATTTCAAGCTCCTGAAATGCGGGAATATACTGATTATGGAGTTGTTTAATTGACGAAAAGAAAAGCTATACACAGATTCCGGCACGGATAAACCGATTATAGCAAATTTGCTAATGACAATTGTCTACTTTATTATCAAATTGGCGGGTTTTTTTTCCTGAAAGTATAATTCTGTCGTTGCGAATGGAAGGAAGCAATCTCGATTGGCCTAAATTTTTTCTTAATTTTCTTTTTTGAGTCAATTTAATGTGCTAACTTAATTTAGCAAGTTGCTGCTTTCTACCTTTCAATCTTAAGATGATGAAACTCTCTAACTCCTTTATCCGTAAATGGCGTTTTTTGTTGCTGTTATTGGTATCTTTATTGCTAGTAAATTTGGGTCATGTTCAAGCTTCTGAGAAGTCACCCCCGGAAGACTGGCAACTCCAGGGAATGTTGGCAGCTTTGGATGATTCTGACACTGATGTTTGGGGTGAGGCTGTCAAAAAAATGTCTGAGTATGACCTTGAGTCTCCTGTTAATATCCCCTCAGAGCGGATAGAACAAATTGGTAAATTGTTGAGCGATCAAGATTCAGATATCCGTCGTGCAGCAATAACGGGAGTGGGTGAGATGGGATCGCAAGCTAAAGAATTGATTCCCCAGTTGCTACAGTTGTTCAGGGATGAAAATTGGCGTGTCGTTATGGCAGCAGCAAAAGCAGTGGGTAATCTGGACTCGGAGGCTAAAGAATTGATTCCCCAGTTGCAGGAGTTGTTGCAAGATAACAATTGGCGTGTCCGTGCTGCAGCAATAACGGCAGTGGGTGAGATGGAGTCAGAGGCTAAACAATTTATTCCCCAGTTGCAGCAGTTGTTGCAAGATAAAAATTCGGATGTGCTGAGAGCAGCAGCACCAGCGATCGGTAATTTAGGCTCGGAGGCTAAACAATTTATTCCCCAGTTGCAGCAGTTGTTAGGGGATGAAAATTCAGATATCCGTTATGCAGCAGCAATAGTAGTGGATGAAATGGGAGCAGAGGCTAAAGAATTGATTCCCCAGTTGCAGCAGTTGTTCAGCGATCGACATTCGGAGGTTCGTTATGTAGCAGTAACAGCAATGGGTGATATGGGGTGGGATGCTGTAGAATTTATTCCTCAACTACTGAAGTTGTCAAGGGATAGAGATAGACGTGTCCGTTTTGCAGTAATAAAGGCAGTGGGTGAGATAGAATGGGAAGCCCAAATATTTATTCCTGAGTTGCAGGAGTTGTTAGGCGATGAAGATGTGGGTGTTCGTAGAGCAGCAGCAAGGGCAATGGGTGAGATGAGGTTGGAGACTGCTAAACAGTTTATTCCCGAATTGGAGGAGTTGTTAAAAGATGAAGATGAGCGCGTTCGTGCTGCTGCTGTTACTGCAGTGGGAAATCTGGGGTTGGAGGCTCAACAATTTCTGCCCCAGTTGCAGGAGTTGTTGAAAGATGAAGATGAGCGTGTTCGTGCTGCTGCAGCAAGAGCAGTGGGCAATTTGGCTTCGGAGGCAAAAGAATTGATGCCTCAGTTGCAGCAGTTATTCAGGGATGAAGATGGGTTTGTTCGTAAAGAAGCAGCATCGGTAGTGGGCAATTTGGGTTCGGAGGCTAAAGAATTGATGCCCCAGTTGCAACAGTTGTTCAAAGATGAAGATTCAGAGGTTCGTGCTGAAGCAGCAAGGGCAGTCGGTAATATCGGGTCGGAGGCTAAAGAATTAACTCCCCAATTATTGCAGTTGTTAAAGGATAAAAATTCAGAGGTTCGTGAAGCAACAGTAAAGGCACTAGGTCAGATGGGAAAATTTAATACTCAGCAGATTTTACAAATTTTGAATGCAACTCATAGAAACAGAGATCGAGAAGCAGAACTTCGTTTTCTCGCTTACTTTACAACTGGAGGAGAATTTAATAGTATTACCTTAATTCAATGGTTGGGTTCACCAAAACGATATCCCAATCAAATAAATAATTTTGGCGAGGAAGGCTCTGTTAGTAGGCTAGAGGGCAAAAAAGTTTTAGAGATTTTTGCTGATGCTTGGCCAGACACTGAAAATCTAGAATACCTGCGCCCTGAATTGAAAGCACAGATTAAAAAATTGGTGAAAAAGGTGAATTGGCAACCAGAAGATATTTCTTTACTTGAGAGACACTATAACAATCTCCAAAATGAAGACATCAAAGCCAAGATAGATGCCTTGCAAAAAATACAATGATTCTCCTCAAAATCAGGTTTATTTCAAATTACCTAAACTAAATATTACTGTAATTTTATCCATGCTTTTTTTAGTAATTAGGACTTACGCATAAAGATATGTAAGACGATAGGAAGCAATCTCCGCGCACCCCTGAGATTGCTATCCGTTCCGGAATGCTCCGCAAACCTTCGACGCAGTGACCGTCGCAATGACTTAGCTATGTTCAGCAATTAACAATGTTCATGTCGGCAACAGCCGTTTGCGCAGCATGATCTAGGAATACAATTAATAATTACTCTTTCTTTTAACAAGGGAAATTTTTGAGTTATCCCCTTAAAAGGGGAGGCTTTTAACCTGAATTATTTACAGCGGTTTAATGATGAATAAACCACAATCATACTGACTCCTTGCTCATTACTCTGTACGGACGTTGCTTGAGCATTAATGCGTTTTCGTATAGGGAATGCGGAGCAAACATGTCGCATAGCAAAACCTCCCTACCTCCTTGCTCATTACTCATTACTCCTACAACATTTTTGTGGTCTACTCAACTGAAAAGCACTGTAATGATTAATTATTCGGTAAATGTGGGAAATAGTTAATATAAAATACTTTCTATTTTCATATATATTTTGGCTAGTGTGATTAGAAATAAACGCAACTTTAAATATCTAAAAATATTCATTCTATATGCAAATTAAATGTTTGAATTTTTCCAGTAAATAATTAATAATTCTTCTGTAGCATAATTAACATTAAAAATAAAAAAATTAGTTA
Source organism: Cyanobacteria bacterium P01_H01_bin.35 (assembly GCA_038747755.1). Classification (GTDB taxonomy): domain Bacteria; phylum Cyanobacteriota; class Cyanobacteriia; order Cyanobacteriales; family Microcoleaceae; genus Trichodesmium. The sequence goes on along the minus strand of JBCDJM010000143.1, from coordinate 7 downwards.
TATTTTT